>JAAFHN010000307.1 GCA_013298415.1 Comamonadaceae bacterium | reverse complement strand
GCTCACGGCGCTTTCGTTCAGTTGGATGGGGTTTCGGGGAGTCGGCGCTCGGGCTGTCAGGGGCGGGATTTGCGCATGTCCACATGCGGCAAGCCCACTTGTTCGTAAAGCTCTCCGCTGCGCAGGTAGCCCTTGCTGGCGTAAAACGGCTCAGCGCTCAGCATGGCGCTCAAGGTGACCGCGCTCGCGCCACGTTGCCAAGCGGCCTCTTCCAGCGCCGCAAGCACCTGAGCACCCAGGCCCGCGCAACGCAGCGCACGCACAGCCGCCATCCGGCCCACGGCCAAAGCGTCCCCGCGCTCATCCCCGCGCTCGATCAAGCGCCCAGCAGCAACGAGCTGGCCCATGCGATTGCGCAACACGGCGTGCAGCGCCGTCTCGTCACTCGCGTCGCACAGCACTGCGGCATCCACGCCCAGCTCATCGTGGAACACCTGGCGGCGCAGCGCCGACACCTCGCTCGAACAAGTCGCCCACTGCTCAAGCTTCAGGTCTGCCATTGGCAACCCAGCCTCGAAATCCAGCAACCAAGCGCGCAGCACATCGGGCACAGGCTGGGCGCGCTGCGACTTCGGATCGGCATACACGTACAGGAGATCGGCCGAGATCAAACACTTTGGCCCATGAAAGATCGCAGCCTCAAACACCATGCTGCTGCGCCCGAGGCTCGCGCACTTGATGCACACATCCAGCACGTCGTCGTATTGCGCGGAGGCGTGGTAAGTCAGGCTTGCCTTCTTCACATACAGATCGCCGCCGAGCGCTTCCATCGCTTGCAAATAAGGCATCAGCAGGCCGCGCCAATAGTCGGCGACTGCTGTGTCGATGTACATCAAGTAGTGGCCGTTGAACACGATCTTTTGCATGTCCACTTCCACCCAGCGCACGCGCAGCCGGTGAGCGAAGCGGAAGTCGCTTCTTTTGGGCAGCTCAGGTTTTTCGCTCACGGCAGATCTCTCGGGTTATCAACGATGAGGTCACACAAGGCGTTCAAGCCAGGCGTTTGAGTCGGCTTGCGAACCGCGCGCCGTTTGCCACATAGTGCTGCGCACTTTCTTTCAGCTTCTCCACCGCCCCGGCATCCAGCGTTCGCACCACTTTTGCTGGGGCGCCAATGATGAGAGAGTTGTCGGGGAACTCCTTGCCTTCAGTGACCACAGAGCCCGCGCCAACGATGCAATTGCGCCCGATTTTGGCGTTGTTGAGCACCACTGACTGAATGCCAATCAGGCTGTTGTCACCAATCGTGCAGCCGTGCAGCATGACTTGGTGACCCACCGTCACGTTCGTGCCGATGGTGAGCGGGCAGCCCACATCCGCGTGAAGCACGCTCAGGTCTTGCACATTGCTGCCCTGTCCCACAGTGATCGTCTCGGTATCGCCGCGAATCACCGCGCCAAACCAAATCGAGCTGCCTTCACCCAAGCGCACATTGCCAATCACTTGGGCGCTGTCGGCAACCCATGCGGACGGGGGTACTTGGGGTACGAAATCTTCCAGTTGGTAGATGGCCATGGGAATTTTGGTTCGTTTCGACGTTGCGAGGATTGAAGGAAAACACCGGCTGAAGGGAAACTTACGTCAAGCCGAGATGACTTCCAGCACTTCGGTTTCGATGGCCAGCTGGGTCTTGTTGTGTTGCAGCTCTGCACCATCGATCAGAAATGTATCTTCTACGCGCTCGCCCAGGGTGGTGATTTTGGCGAGTTGGAGGTTGATGCGATGCCTGGCGAGCACCCGGGTGATGCCATAAAGGAGGCCCAAGCGATCATGTGCGCTCACCATGAGCAGCCAGCGCTGGGCTTTGTCGTCGGGTCGCAGCTCCACACGCGGGGCAATCGGAAAGTGCTGCACCCGGCGCGACACCCGCGCCTTGATCGACTCGGGCAGCGGTCCACCCGCTTCGATGGTACGCGCCAGCTCTACTTCCACCATCGAGATGAACTCACGGTGATGCTCAGCCAGCTCAGCACTCGTGACTTGGAACGTGTCGAGTGCATACGCGCCTTCTTCACCCTGGCTTTGAGTGGTGTGCACGCGGGCGTCCAAAATGCTCAGCGAATGCTTGGCCATGAAGCCGCAGATACGGGCAAACAAATCGGGCTGATCGGGCACATGCACCAGCACTTGCAAGCCCTCACCCAGCGGCGACAGTCGCGCCCGCACCGTGACGCGGCCCTGCCCAACCTGCTCGTGGAGCTGCTTCGCATGCCAGGCCAAATCATTGGCATCGTGGCGCATGAAGTAGCTCACGTCAACGCGGCTCCAAAGACCCTGCTCGGCCCCAGTGGGTAAGCCGGAAAGCGCAATCAGCTTGCATGCCTCGCGCTTTCTGTACTCCACCCAAGCGGCGCTGTCGTGCGGCCTTCCGCCTAGGGCGCGCAAGGTGTAGCGGTACAGGCTTTCCAGCAGCTTGCCTTTCCACGCGTTCCACACCTTGGGGCTTGTGCCGCGCACATCGGCAACTGTGAGCAAGTACAGAGCTGTCAAGCGCCGCACATTGCCCACCTTGGCTGCAAAGGCTTGGATCACATCGGGGTCAGCCAAGTCTTCCTTTTGCGCCACATGGCTCATCGTGAGGTGCTCTGCCACTAAAAACGCGATCGTGTCTGCATCGTCGCTCGCAATCCCAAACTGCTTGGCAAAAAGGCGCACCTCGCGCACACCGAGGGCCGAGTGGTCACCGCCGCGGCCTTTAGCAATGTCGTGAAAGAGCGCGGCGACATAAAGCAGCCAGGGCTTGTCGAACTCGGAAGCAAGCTGGCTGCAAAGCGGGTACTCATGGGCATGCTCGGCCAAAAAGAAGCGCCGCATGTTGCGCACGACCATCAAGATGTGCTGGTCCACGGTGTACACGTGAAACAAGTCGTGCTGCATCTGGCCCACGATGCGTCGAAACACCCAAAGCGTGCGGCCGAGCACCGAGGTTTGGTTCATCAGCCGCAGTGCATGCGTGATGCCTGCGCTTTGCTGCAAGATGCGCAAGAACATCGCGCGATTCACCGGATCGGCACGGAACTTGGCATCCATCACCTCGCGCGCGTTGTACAGCGCACGCAAGGTGCGGGCACTCAGGCCTTTCGCGCCAAGCGTGGTCTGGTAGACGTAGAAAGTCTCCAAAATCGCATGCGGCTCGCGGTGGTAGAGCGCGTCGTCGGCCACATCCACCATGCCCGCCAAGAGGTTGAAGCGCGCATTGATTGGCTCGGGCGAATGGGTGGATGGAAAAAGGCGCGCCTCCATGTTGAGCAGCAGCACCTGATTGAGCTGCGTGACCGCTTTAGCCGCCCAGTAGTAGCGGTGCATCAGGGATTCGCTGGCACGCTTGCCGTGCTTGGCCACATGGCCCAAGCTTTCCGCCACACTGGTTTGCAAATCAAACACCAAGCGGTCTTCCCGCCGCTTGGCCAGCACGTGCAGCCGGGCGCGAATTTGGCTCAGTACGGCGTAGTTCGCCTGAATGCGCTTCACTTCGAGCGAAGTTGCCACCCCAGACCGCGCCAAATCGCCCCAAGTGTTGCCAAAGCCTGCCGCCTTCGAGAGCCAAAGGATCACTTGCAAATCGCGCAGACCGCCCGGGCTTTCTTTGCAATTGGGCTCCAGCGCGTAGGGGGTGTCTTCAAAGCGTGTGTGGCGCTGGCGCAGCTCAAGCTGCTTAGCCGTGAAAAACGCCTGCACATCCAGCTGCTGTGTGAAGGCGCGCTCGAAAGTTGCGTACAGCTGTGGGCAGCCGCAGAGCATGCGGGCTTCCAAAAGCGCGGTTTGCACAGTCACGTCGCTGGCCTCAGCCATGCACTGCGACACGGTGCGCACCGAAGATCCAATTTCCAAACCCGAATCCCAGCAGGCAGTGATGAAGCTGGAAAGCGCGTTTTTGAGGCCTTCGTTGCGCTCCACGTCCGCGTCATCGGGCAGCAGCACCAGGACATCCACGTCCGAATGCGGAAAGAGCTCCGCCCTGCCGTAGCCCCCCACCGCGCTCAAGCTTGCGGCATCGCCCAGGCTTGCTTGCTGCCACAAGCGCCGCAGTTCAGCATCGGTTGCGTCTGCCAGCGCCCGCAGACGCTTCGCAACCGTGCGCGAGTGGTTGTCAGACGCCAATTCAGCCGTGATGGCCGCCTTTTTTTGCCTGAATGTAGGATCTGTCCAGGTATTTATTGCATCATTAGCTATCATTTCGATAGCTTTAGGCGAGTGCCAGACTTTCTTGCAACCAAGCAGGTTTTTC
>JAAFHN010000301.1 GCA_013298415.1 Comamonadaceae bacterium | reverse complement strand
ACGTCGCGCAGACCGCGCCTCATGAGCTCCACAAACCCGGCAGGCAGCCACGCGCCCGTCACCGGGTCGAGCACGGCTTTTCGCTGGTTGCGCTCCAGCTCGGCCAAGTAGCGCTTTTGCTGATCTGCCATCGCGCTCACGCGCAGCTCGGATTCGGCCATGCGCGCCAGGTCGTTCATGATTTCCATGTCTTCGCGCTCGAAGCTTCGTGGCATGCGGTCAATGGCGCACAAGGTGCCCGCCAGCAAACCCGGCGCAATCTCCAGCGGCATGCCCAAGTAAGAGCGGATGTGCGGCGGCCCAATCACGAGTGGGTTGTGGACAAAGCGAGGGTCTCGCAGGGTGTCGGGCACTTTCATGGGCTCTTTGCTGATGATCGCGTGGCCGCAAAAGGAAATGCCTCGGCCAGTTTCCGGCACATCCAAGCCCTGGGCCGACAAAAACCACTGCACATCGTCTTCCACGATCGAGATCAGGGCAATCGGCACATGCAGCAACCGCTTGACCAGTCGGGTGATGCGGTCAAAGCGCTCTTCGCGGGGCACAAAGGCACACATGGCAGCCCGAAGCGCGCCCAAGCGCTCGGCATCGTTTGGGGGGATTGGCGCGACGGCGTAGCTCATGCGCGCATTGTTGCCCAATGACACTGCCGTTTTGCTGAAAAAGCGTGGGCCGCGCCTGATTTCTCGCCGCTGGTTGCCATCGCGTGATTCTGATGCGCGCAATTCCGTGCTGGCGTCAGGGATGAGCCCGAACTAACCCGCTGCGCTGACTTCCCAGGCCGCGCCGCGCCCTTGCGCCAGAAGGGTCTGCACGACCGGCAGCGCCTCGCGCAGGCTGGCGGCAAGCGTGTGCGGCGGGTTGATCACCCACATGCCGCTGGCAGAAAGCGAGGTACCGCGCTCCTGCGGCTGCGCTTTTTCCGCCCGGCCAACGTTGAGCGTGGCGTGAACCCAAGGCTTGGCGGACTGGGTACACAGCGTTTTGAGCTTTCGCGGCAAGCCATGCGCCTCGGGCCGGGCAATGATCGGGTACCAGAGCACATAGCAGCCCGTGGGGAATTTTTTGAGCGAGGTGGCAATGGCTTCCAGCGCCCGGGCGTAATCGGTTTTCAGCTCGTAGCTCGGATCCATCAGCACGAGCGCGCGGCGCGATCCCCGCGCGTCGGTGGGCGGCGGTGGCAGAAGTTTGGGCAGGGTGTCGAAGCCGTCTTTTTGCAGCACTTGCATCTTGGCGCCGGCAGGATCCGCTTCGTTGACATGTTTTTGCAGGTTGCGCGTGTCGGATGGATGCAGCTCGCAAAGCGTCATGCGGTCTTGAGGGCGCAATGCGCTGCGGGCCAGAAACGGCGAGCCCGGGTACACGCGCATGCGGCTGCCAGGATTGAGTTGCAGCAGCAGATTCACGTAGTCTGCCAGGGCGGCGGGCATGGCCGACACATCAAAATCAGTAGCATCCGGTGCTGATTTCATATGGACAGAGGGCTGATTTTGTGCCAAAAAATGCTTTTCCAGCAGCTTCGATACCCCATCGAGTGACTCACCGCTTTTGCGGGCGTGCTCGCTGTCGAGCTTGTACAAACCCGAGCCCGCGTGGGTGTCAAACACGTGGAGCGCGGCGTCTTTTTGCGTCAAGTGGCGCAGGCAAGCCAATAGCGTCATGTGCTTGAGCACATCTGCATGGTTGCCCGCGTGAAAGGCGTGTCGGTAGCTGAACATCGCCCGATCATCCCTCATAACCGAGCTTCCAACACGGCCAAGCCCTTGATTTCACAGCAAAAAGCGTCGTATAATCTTGGGCTTCGCAGCGAAATGGCCCCGCGGCGATGATGTTTTTCACTGCCTAAGAGCACGCCAATCAAGAAGCGTGTCCGACCGCAGAAAAGGGCCTTCACTCGAAACGAAAGTTACTTCATGAAAACGTTCAGCGCTAAACCCGCAGACGTGAAGCACGAGTGGTTTGTGATTGACGCCACCGATTTGGTGCTCGGAAGACTCGCCAGCGAAGCGGCTCTCCGGTTGCGCGGCAAACACAAAGCCATTTACACGCCTCACGTCGATACCGGCGACTTCTTGGTCGTCATCAACGCCGACAAAATCAAGGTCACCGGCACCAAGTCGCTTGACAAGGTGTACTACCGTCACACCGGGTACCCCGGCGGCATTCGTGCCACGAACTTCCGTGACATGCAAGCCAAGCACCCCGGCCGCGCGCTGGAAAAGGCCGTCAAGGGCATGCTGCCCAAAGGCCCGCTTGGCTACGCGATGATCAAAAAGCTGAAGGTGTATGCAGGTGCTGAGCACCCGCACACGGCCCAGCAGCCCAAAACCTTGTCGATCTGAGGAGCCGCAACATGATCGGTGATTGGAACAATGGCACTGGCCGCCGCAAATCCAGCGTGGCCCGTGTGTTTCTGAAAAAAGGCAGCGGCAAAATCGTTGTCAACGGCAAAGATGTGGCCGAGTACTTTGGCCGTCAAACCTCCATCATGATCGTGAAGCAGCCTTTGGTGCTCACGAACCATGTGGAAACCTTTGACATCCAAGTCAATGTGGCCGGTGGCGGCGAATCCGGCCAAGCCGGTGCCGTGCGCCACGGCGTGACCCGCGCTTTGATCGACTACGACGCGACGCTCAAGCCCAGCTTGAGCCAAGCGGGCTTTGTGACTCGCGATGCCCGCGAAGTCGAGCGTAAAAAGGTCGGCTTGCGCAGCGCCCGTCGCCGCAAGCAGTTCTCCAAGCGCTAATCCGTTTGGCAGGCCCTTCGGGGCTTGTCAATTCGCGATGCTGCATTCAAAACCGCTGTTGCCTTCGTGGGTGTCAGCGGTTTTTTGCGTTTAAGGCCCGCCGCTCATGCGTTTTCGATTGCTTCGCCGCCGGTTGACGATCAGCGCGCCGCAAATGGCGATTCGCTCGAATCTGCCTTGGCCGCTGCGTTGGGTGTTGATGGCGGTGGTGCTGGGTTTTTGCGCTGCCATTGGCTTGTGGGCCTTTGAATTGGGCAAAGATTTGGCTGGCATCGACAACGGCAGCAAAGCCGAGCTTCAAACCCTGCGCGCTGAGTCTGTGCGCTTGAAGGCAGAGCTGGATCGCGTGCAGTCAGTCGCGAATACCTCTGGCACTGTGATGGCAGCAGACCGCGCGGCGCAAGAGCAGTTGGCCCTGCGCGCCAAACAGCTCGAATCGGAAAACCGAACCTTGCGGGATGACCTTGGCTTTTACGAGCGCTTGCTGCCCACGGGGAACGCCGATGGCGTGCAGATTCGGGCCCTGCAATTGGAGCCCCTGGGTAACAACGCCTACAAGTGGCAAGTGCTCCTCATTCAGCCCAGCAAAAACGCACCCGAGTTTTCGGGGCGGCTTGAAATCACGCTGGTTGGCTTGCAATCGGGCAAGCAGTGGAGCATGGGTTTGCCGAGCGGCGCCATGGCGGTCAGCCTGCGCCAATCGCGCAGGTTCGAAGGCGTGATCGATGTACCGCCAGGTGTCACGCCCCGAAGCGCGAGCGCCCGCTTGCTGGAAGGCAGTGCCACGAAAGCCAGCCAGACCATCAAGCTGTAGACTCAGCGCCCCGCGTCCGCAGGATAAGGATATTCACATGTTCGGAAAAAAGACCCAACCCGCTATCAAAAGCTTGATTGCCCAAGGCACGCGGATTGAAGGCCATGTGAATTTTGCCGACGGCATGCGCATCGACGGCGAAGTGGCAGGCGACGTGCGCGCGCTGACTGCCTCCCCCTCGTTGCTTGTGGTGAGTGAAACCGCCCACATCACCGGTGCCTTGGTGGCCGACCACATCATCATCAACGGCAAAGTAGATGGCCCCGTGAAGGCCAGCGAGCTGTTGGAATTGCAACCCAAAGCTCAAATCGTGGGCGATGTGCAATACAAGGCACTGGAAATGCACCAAGGCGCGATGATCACGGGCCAGTTGCAGCCAATGGGCCAGGAATCTTCAGAAAAACCCGTGCTGAAACTCGCCGCCAACAACGCCTGAGTGCTCAACTCGGGTCAAAAGCCCCAGCTCAGCGCAATCCCGACTGATTCACTACACTTTAGCCATTCCTGGAGCCGATACACATGAGCGCCCTGCCTGCACTTGCCGAAGAAACCGCATTGGATGAGCCGCCTACGCCGCTGATCTTCACCGACAGCGCCGCTGCCAAGGTGGCGGATCTGGTGGCCGAAGAAGGCAACCCCGATTTGAAACTGCGCGTGTTCGTGCAGGGTGGCGGCTGTTCAGGCTTCAGCTACGGCTTCACGTTTGACGAAATCGTCAA
>JAAFHN010000154.1 GCA_013298415.1 Comamonadaceae bacterium | reverse complement strand
GGAAAGCAAAACCCCGCTCGGCCACGTGCCCGGCACCAAGTTCGTGGCGGGCTTTGGCCACCTGCCCGCGCACTACGGCTCGGGCTACTACAGCTACCTGTGGAGCGAAGTGCTGGCGCTCGACATGCTCACGGCTTTCAAAGGCAAGCTGATGGATCCGGTTGTGGGCCGCCGCTACAGAGACATCATCCTCGCCCAGGGCGGCCAAAAAGAGCCCATGGCGCTGGTGACCGAGCTCCTGGGCCGCGCGCCAAACCGCGAAGCGTTTTACGCAGAGATTCAGGGCAAGCGCTGAGCTGTCGAGTCGCTTTTTTTAAAATCTTTGTTTTCGCTTTGTATTCTTTTTTGATCCGGGCAATTGCATGAAGTGTTTGGTCACAGGAGCCGCGGGCTTCATCGGCAGTTCGCTGGTTGATCGCTTGCTGGCTGATGGTCACGCAGTGGTGGGCTTCGATAACTTTTCCACGGGCCAAGAGCGCTTTTTGGCGCAAGCCCAGCAACACCCGGGTTTCCAGCTCGTGCGTGCGGATTTGCTGGACGAAGCTGCGGTGGAATCGGCTGCCAAGGGCTGCGAGATGGTGTTTCACCTCGCGGCCAATGCCGATGTGCGCTTCGGCCTGGCGCATCCCCGTCGCGATTTGGAGCAAAACACGATTGCCACCTTCAATGTGCTGGAGGCTGCGCGCAAGGCCGGCATCAAGCGCATCGCTTTTTCCAGCACGGGCAGTGTTTATGGCGAAGCCAAGCAAATTCCCACGCCGGAAGATGGGCACTTTCCGCTTCAAACCTCGCTCTACGGCGCATCCAAGCTGGCTGGTGAAGGTCTGATTTCGGCCTATTGCGAAGGGTTTGGCATGCAAGGCCTGATTTTTCGCTTCGTATCGATCCTGGGCGAGCGCTACACGCACGGCCATGTGTTTGATTTCTATCGCCAGCTCTCCACCGATCCGAGCGCGCTCAAAGTGCTTGGCAACGGCAAACAACGCAAAAGCTACCTCTACATCCAAGACTGCATCGACGCGATCTTCACGGCCATGCAAAGGGCACCCGAGCGCGGCGCGCATGTTTACAACTTGGGCGTGGATGCCTATGTGGAAGTGAACGATTCCATCGCCGTGATCTGCAAAACCTTGGGCGTGCAGCCGCAGCTCAGCTACACCGGCGGCGAGCGCGGCTGGGTGGGCGACAACCCCTTCATCTTCCTAGACACCGCCAAAATCCGAGCCCTCGGCTGGTCGCCCAAGTGCGACATCGCGCAAGGTGTAGAAAAAACTGTGCGTTACCTCCAAGCAAACGAGTGGGTGTTTGATGCAAGGCACTGATGCAGCGATTCAGGCCGAGCCCCTGAAACTCGGCGTTTTTGGCCTCTGGCATTTGGGCTGCGTGACCGCGGCAGCTTGCGCAAGCCTCGGCCACCAGGTACTCGGCCTTGACGACGACGCAGCAACACTTGTCCGCTTGCGCCAAGGCAAAGCGCCGATCAGCGAGCCGGGTTTGGACGACTTGTTGGCTCAAGGCATCGCAGCCTCGCGCTTGAAGTTTTCAACCACGGCTGAGTCTTTTGCCGCACTTGAAGTGCTTTGGGTGTGTTTTGACACGCCTGTGGACGAAGAAGACCGCGCCGATGTGGATTTCGTCGTGAACGCTGTCGCCGCCTTGCTGCCCAAGTTGCCCGAAGGCTGTGTGGTGCTGCTCAGCTCGCAGCTCCCCGTGGGCAGCGCGCGCAGCCTTGAAAAGCTGGCCGCCGAGCGCGTGCCGCACTTGGGCCTTGAGTTTGCGGTGTCGCCCGAAAATTTGCGGCTCGGTGGCGCATTGCAAGTGTTTTTGAAGCCAGACCGCGTGGTGATGGGCTGCCGCGCGCCGCGCGCCAAGGCGGTTTTAGAGCGCTTGCTTGCGCCACTTAACGCGAAAGTGGAATGGATGTCGCCCGAATCGGCCGAGATGAGCAAGCACGCCATCAACAGCTTTTTGGCGCTCTCGGTCACTTTTGCCAACGAACTCGCCACGCTTTGCGAAAAGGCAGGCGCGGACGCCAAGGATGTAGAGCGCAGTTTGAAATCCGAAGCCCGCATTGGCCCCAAAGCCTATCTCGGCCCTGGCGGCGCGTTTGCGGGCGGCACGCTCGCGCGCGACATCGCCTACCTCACCGCTTTAGGCGAGGAGCAGGGCTTCGATCCGCAGCTCATCCGCACCGTGCGGGCCAGCAACGATGCCCACAAATCTTGGGTGCAGCGCAAGCTGGTTTCGCTGCTGGGGCCCCTTCAAGGCAAACGCATCGGCGTTTGGGGGCTCACCTACAAGGCGGATACCGACACCCTGCGCAGATCCACAGCCGTGGAGCTGGTGGATTGGCTTTTGACCCAAGGCGCAAGCGTGAAGGCCCACGACCCCGCCGTGCCGGAGTTTCCCGAGCGCTGGGCGCACACCGTGCAGCGGGTGGGCACGGCCCTTGAAGCCGCGCAAAACTGCCATGCGCTTGTGCTGTGCGCCGCTTGGAAAGACTATTTGAGTGCGGAGACCGCTGCTGCGCTACCGGCCGGGCTGATCGTGGTGGATGTGAACCGCAGCCTGAAAGAGCTGATCCGCACACGCGCAGATGTTCGCCACCACGCCGTGGGAACGCCGCAATGAAAGCATTTGAATTGAAAAATGCGCTTCAAGGCAAAGTGGCGCTCGTCACTGGGGCCAATCAGGGCCTTGGCGAAGCGATTGCCTGGGCCTATGCCGAAGCTGGGGCAAAGCTTGCTTTGTGCGCCCGAGATTTGGCGAAGTTGAACGCGGTTGCCGATCAGATCAAAGCCCGCTATGGTGAGTCGGCCGTCATGGCCCTGGCCTGCGATGTGGCAAAAAGCGACTCGGCCGAGGCCTTTGTGAAAGCGGCGCATGCACACTTCGGGCGGATCGACGCGCTGGTGAACAACGCAGGTGTGTACGGCCCAATGGGCAACATCGAGGAGATTGATTGGTCCGTCTGGGTTGAAGCCATCGAGGTGAACTTGCTGGGTTCGGTGCAAATGGCGCGGCTGGTGCTGCCGATCATGCGGGCCCAGGGCAGGGGCAAGATCGTGCAGATCTCGGGAGGTGGCGCGACCAACCCGATGGCGAAGATGACGGCCTATGCTGCGAGCAAGGCCGCAGTCGTGCGTTTTGCCGAATCGATTGCGGAGGAAACGCGGGGCGAAGGCATCGATGTGAATTGCATCGCGCCCGGCGCGCTGAACACGCGGCTGCTCGACCAAGTGCTCGAAGCCGGGCCTGAGCGCGTGGGCCAAGATTTTTACGAGCGCAGCTTGAAGCAGCAGCAATCGGGCGGCGCAGGCCTGCAAGCGGGCAGTGAATTGGCCGTGTACCTGGCCAGCGACGCAAGCAATGGCCTCACCGGCAAGCTCATCAGCGCGATCTGGGATCCGTGGCGTCAGTTTGACCAACACGCGGCAGATCTGGAAAGCGCCAAGGGCAAAGACGTGTACACCTTGCGCAGAATCACCGCGCGGGATCGAGGATTTGGATGGGAACAAGCATGAGTGGCTTGCGTTTTTGCATTGTGGGCTGCGGCCTGATTGGCCACAAGCGAGCCAAGGCGCTCGGCGGCGGCAAGCTGGTGGTGTGCGCTGATTTGAGCTTACCGCGTGCGCAAACGCTCGCCAAGGGGCACGACGCGCGAGCCACCGAAAACTGGCAAGGAGCAGTGGCCAGCAGCGATGTGGACGTGGTCATCATCGCCACGCCGCACGACGCGCTGGCGGCAGTCGTTCGCGCCTCCATCGAAGCGGGTAAGCATGTGTTGGTGGAAAAGCCCGCGGCGCGAAACCCGGCCGAGCTGCACGGCTTGCAGGCGCTCGCGCAAGCCAAGGGCGTGTGCGTGAGGGTTGGGTTCAACCACCGCTACCACCGCGCATTCCAAAAGGCCCGCGAGATTGTGGACAGTGGTGTGTTGGGGGCCATGATGTTCGTGCGCGCCCGCTACGGCCACGGCGGACGCATCGGCTACGACAAAGAATGGCGCGCCGACCCCAAGCTCTCGGGCGGCGGCGAGCTGATCGACCAAGGCGTGCACCTCATCGATTTGGCGCGCTGGTTTTTGGGCGATTTTGCTGAAGTCAATGGCTTCGCCCACACCTATTTTTGGGACATGCCGGTGGACGACAACGGCTTCATGCTGCTGAAGACGGCGCAAAATCAAACCGCGTTTTTGCACGCGAGCTGCACCGAGTGGAAAAACACCTTCAGCTTCGAGATTTACGGCAAAACCGGCAAGCTGCACATCGAAGGCTTGGGCGGCAGCTACGGCGTGGAGCGCTTGAGCCACTACGCGATGCAGCCCGAAATGGGGCCGCCGCCGACGACCGTCTACGAGTACCCGATGGGCGACAACTCTTGGGATGTGGAAATGGCAGAGTTTCAGGCCGACATCGCCGCCAAGCGCAGCAGCTCGCCCGGGCTGCAAGACGCGGTGGCCGCCTTGGATGTGGTGCAAAAAATCTATCAACTCTCAGGCTTTGATGCTGAAGGCAGAAAGACCCGCGCATGATCATTTCTCGCAGCCCTTTGCGCATCTCGCTTGGCGGCGGTGGCACCGATTTGGCCAGCTACTACCGCGAGCACGAAGGCTTTTTGATCGCGGCAGCGATTGACAAGTATGTCTATTGCACAGTGATGCGCCCCTTTACCGAGGGCATTTACCTGAAGTATTCGCAGCTGGAGCACACGGATCGCGTGGACGATGTGAACCACCGCATCATCCGCGAAGCCTTGCGCATGCAAGAGCTGAAAACGCCGCAAATCGAGATCACCACGCTGGCTGATATTCCTGCTGGCACAGGCTTGGGCTCATCGGGCAGCTTCACCACCGCCTTGCTCAAGGCGCTTTACTCACACCGCCGCCGCCACATCCACGCCCACGAGCTGGCCGAGCTGGCTTGCCACATCGAAATTGATCGCTTAGGCGAGCCGATTGGCAAACAAGACCAGTTCATCGCCGCCTATGGTGGCATCACTTGCTTCACCTTCCACAAAGACGATCGCGTGAGCGCTGTGCCGCTGAACATCAGCATGGCGACGCTGCACGATTTGGAAGACAACCTGCTGCTCTTTTTCACAGGCTTTTCGCGCAGCGCAAGCTCGATCCTGAAAGACCAGCAAGTGAAAAGTCAGGCCAACAACGCCGAGATGCTGGCCAATTTGCACTACGTGAAAGACTTGGGCCTTCGCAGCAAAGAAGCACTGGAGCAGGGCGATGGCGTGAAATTCGGCCAACTGATGCACGAGCACTGGGAAAACAAGAAAAAGCGCTCGGGCGGCATGAGCAATCCGCAGATCGACACCTGGTATGAAGCGGCCATGAAAAACGGCGCAGTGGGCGGCAAATTGGTGGGCGCAGGTGGCGGCGGCTTCTTGATGTTTTACGCATCGGATCGCGCCAAACTTCGCGCCTGCATGGCCGAGCACAAGCTCGAAGAAGTGCGGTTTCGCTTCGATTTCCAGGGCACGCAGACCGTGCTCTCTGCCTGACGCTGCGCATGAACTTCAGGCCCGCCGGTCTTCCAGTGGCCATCCTTGCCGGAGGCCTGGCAACACGCATGCGCCCGCTCACCGAAAGAGTGCCCAAGGCGCTCTTGGAGGTGGCGGGCAAGCCCTTTATCGATTGGCAATTGCAGCAATTGGCAGGGCAGGGCGTGCGCGACGTGGTGCTGTGCGTGGGCTACCTGGGCGAGATGCTTGAGGCACACGTGGGCAATGGCGCGCGATTTGGGCTGCGGGTTCACTACAGCCCCGATGGCCCCACGCTCTTGGGCACTGGCGGCGCATTGCGGCAGGCCCTGCATGCCCATCCCGCAGCGCTTGGCTCGGCATTCTTCGTGCTCTACGGCGATTCGTACTTGCCGATTGACTTTGCGCCCGTGCAAGAGCGCTTTGCGCAAAGCAAGGCACCTGCACTCATGACCGTACTCGCCAACGGCGACCGATGGGATACGTCCAACGTGCTCTGGCAAGACGGCAAACTGGCGCGCTACAGCAAGCGAGACCGAAGCGCCGACATGCGGCACATCGACTACGGCCTCGGTGTGATCGCCAGCGATGTGCTGCTCAAGCAAGCCGACGGCCCCTTTGACTTGGCCCACGTGTACGAGCGCCTGAGCGAACAAGGCCAGTTGGCTGGCCAGGAAGTGCATGAGCGCTTCTACGAAATCGGCAGCCCTCAAGGCCTGGCCGACACCCACGAATACCTCTCAAACCTTTCCAACCCTTCAAACCTTCCAACTCCTGCGAAAACCCCATGAGCTACGCAAAACAACACCTGGCCGAGGCCACACAAATCATTGCGCAGATGGACACCGATGCCATCGAACGCATGGCCACGATCCTGGCCCAAGTGAAGGCCGATGAAGGCCGCATCTTTTTCTTAGGCGTGGGCGGAAGCGCGGGCAATTGCAGCCAC
>JAAFHN010000188.1 GCA_013298415.1 Comamonadaceae bacterium | reverse complement strand
CACCAGCTCGCCGTTGTGCAGCACCACGATGCGGTCAGACAGCTCGCGCACGACATCCATCTTGTGCTCCACCAGCAGAATCGTCTTGCTGGCGTCGGTCCTGATCTTGCGGATCAAATTCAGGATCACGGGCACATCGTCCACGCCCATGCCCGCGGTGGGCTCGTCAAACATGTACACCTTCGGGTCGAGCGCCATCAAAATGCCCACTTCGAGCTTGCGTTGATCGCCGTGCGGCAAGCTGGCGGCCCGGGCGTCTGCACGATCGGCCAGCGCGACATCTTCGAGCACTTTCGCAGTGCGCTCCAGCAGCTCACGCCGATCAGACCAGATTTGGCGCAAATTCAGCCCTTCCCGCGCCTGAGCCTGCACCGCAAGCCGCACGTTTTCGCGCACGCTCAGTTGCGGAAAAAGGTTGGTGAGTTGAAACGCCCTGCCCAGACCTGCTTGGGCGCGCGCCGCTGTGCTCATGCGGCTCAAGTCCACACCGCCCAAACTCACCGAGCCTGCGCTGGCCTTGACTTGCCCTGAAATGAGGTTGAAGTAGGTGGTTTTGCCCGCGCCGTTGGGGCCCACGATGGCGGTCAGCGTGCCAGGGGCAAAGGCGCACGTGACCGCATTCACAGCCACATGCCCGCCGAAGCGAACGGTCAAACCGGAGGTTTGGAGCACTCGGCGTTTGCCTAAGTCTTTGCTTGAGCCACTGACTCAGCGTGTGATTCAGCGCTTGTTGCGGATGGGAATGTTCATGTCGGCAGGCTTGATCTCGCGCACGAGCTCAGGCACACCCCAGGCAAAAGCAGGATCTGATTTGATCCTGAAGTGGTACATGCTTTGCATGGCCTGGTGGTCTTCCTTGCGGAAGGTCATCGTGCCTTTGGGCGAGTCGAAGCTCATGCCTTCCATGGTCTGAATCAGCTTGTCGGTGTTGGTGTCGCCGTTGGTCTTTTTCAGCGCTGTCACCACAGCCATCGCAGCAGCAAAACCGCCAGCGGTGAAAAAATCGGGCGGCTGCTTGAATTCGCGGTAATGCTCAGCCACCAAGTGCTCGTTCACAGGATTCTTGGGGATGCCAAAGTAGTAGTACAACGCGCCCTCCATGCCCGGAAACTGCTTGTAAGCCACCATCGCAGGCAAGATGTTGCCCCCGGTAGCGAGCTTGATGCCGTAGCGCTTTTCCAGATCCATCTCAGCGATTTTGGCAAAGGGCGTGGGCGCGCCGGCCCAAACCACCGAGATGAATTTATTGCCCGGCTGATCCTTGAGCTTGTCCACCAAGCGCAGCAGCCCAGCCGTGAAATCGGTGGTGCCGACCGGGAGGTATTCTTCGTGCACCAGCTTGGATCGCTTGGCGAAATCTTTGGCGGCTTTCACTGCGTCACGGCCAAAGGCGTTGTCGTTGGCGAGCACGCCGATCACGTTGTTGGGCAGATCGAGCGCCGCCGCGTTGGCAGCGGCGTCTTGGCTGCTGTTTCGCCCAGTGCGAAAGATGTACTTGTTCCACTTGTCGCCGGTGATGGAGTCGGCCACCGCAGGCTCTACCAGTAGGATTTTTTTGTATTCCTCGGCAACCGGCAGCATGGCGAGCGCCACGGGGGAAGCCGTAGGCCCGATCGCTATATCCACCTTGTCGTCGGCGTAGGCTGCGGCCAAGAGGCTTTTGCCTACATCGGGCTTGCCTTGGTCGTCTTTTTCTATCACCACGATCTTTTTGCCGCCGACCATCATGGTGCCGCCGGTGGCATAGCGCAGGCCCATCATCAAGCCCGTGGAAGTTTGCTTGGCATAGGCTTCCAGTGGCCCCGTTTTGCTGTGGATGTGGGCAATTTTGATTTCACGCACCTGGGCGTGGGCTAGCCCAGGCAAAGCAGCGATGGCGGCAAAGGCCGTCAGTGCCAAGTGGCGTCGGTTAGGAAGAAACATCTGCAAACTCCTCGTCGGTTGATCCCCAATGGTATTGAGTATTCTGCGCCGAATCCTGAGAACAGCGATCCTTCAGCCCAGGGAAATTGCCGCCGCATCAATTGCGTTTTGAACTCTGGCGACCACCACGCTTTCTTCTGTGGCGCTCAGCCACAGGCTTCGGGTGGCTCGGGTCATGGCCACGTAGAGCAGTCGGAGTTCGTCTTGCAGGGGCTCGCCTTGCTGCGGCAAGGTTTGCAGGCCCGCGATGAACACATGGCTGAACTCCAGGCCTTTTGAGCTGTGGATGGTGAGCAGCTTCACGCTCGGCTCGCGCCAATCAAAACTGCGCGGCTCTTGCTCGCTCATGGATTGGCAAGGGATTCGCAGGCGCTTCAATTGCGCAAAGCTTGCCCGCAGCACATGCCGATTGCGCCCCAGCACCGCGAGCTCGCCGGGAGGTGTGCCCTGAGCGAGTGCATCGGCAATTTGCTGCGCCACCGCTTGGGCTTCGGCAAGCGGTGTATCAAAGCGGTGCAGCTTGGGCATGGGACCACGGCGGCCAGCGCTCGCGGGGGCGACGGTGGGAATGCCGTCTTCGGAGGTTCGGTCGAAGGCCTCACTCACACGGTTTTCATCGGGCTTGGGCGAATGGGGTAGCACGCCTTCGCTCGCGCCAAGCGCCACTTGCAAAATCTCGGCCGTGTTGCGGTAGTTGAGCTTGAGGACACTCGTTCGGCCTTTGGCCTGAATGCCAAGCTGCGCAAAGCTCTGGCTGCGTTTGGCCCGCTGGTAGATGCTCTGGGCATCGTCGTAAAGCACGAGCAGCGATTTGGATTGCGGCGACACAAGCTGCGTGGCGATCTTGAGCCAGGCATCTTCAAAATCATGCGCCTCATCGATCAGCAAGGCGCTGTATTGGCCAGCGGGCACACGCTTGGTCTCCAATGCGCGCTCCACCGTGTAGGCAAGCCGCTCAAAGTACTGCTCTTGCGGGCCGTGCGGCACTTCCAGGTTGTAGGCATGCTGCACATCGCTGCACCAGGCGTGGAACGTGCGCACCACCACTCGCTCGTCGATGCCACGGCTGCGCAGCATGGCATCGATTCGGCCAGCCAGGGTGCTGTTGAAGCAGAGCACGAGGATGGGTTGGTCGACGCTCGCGGTGGCCGCCAAATGCTGCGCGCGAAACACCAAGATCATGGTTTTGCCCGAGCCCGCTGCGCCGTGGATCACCCGGTGGCCCTCGCCCAGGCTGCGAGCCACTTGTTCTTGCTGCACATCCATCACGCGCATCAGGTCTGGCAGATCGAGCGCTGGCGTGATGCCATCGAGCGCGGGCTGCACGATGGGCATGCGCAGCTCGGGCAGGATGTGCCAGCGGATGCGATCGCGCTGCGGCAGGGTGAGCGTGTGCGGAAAGGTGAGAGTGAACATGCCCGCCAGGCGGTCAATGAAGCTGGCCTCATCGAGGCCCTCGCTCAAATCGCCTTTGAGCAAACAACTGCGCTTGGAAAAGCAAGCAAAAAAATCGCTGCCGCTCACTTGTTTTTCTTCAATCCCAGCAAACACCACGCCCCAGCCGTAGGGAAAGAGCAATTGGCCTTGGAACGGCCCGGTGACATGCGTGAGCACCGGGTCTTGCCGCAGCACGTCAACCAGTTCCAGCACGTAGCCACGCGCTTGGGCCACGGGGTTGTCGGCTTGCACTTCGCCCCGCTCAGTGGCGAGCGTCACCTCCGTGGGCGAGGCCTGGGCGATGCTGGACAGCAGCCAGTCTTTTACCTCCAGCACCAGCAAGCCCCAGCGCGGGCTGAGCACCACAAAATCGGGCTGCCGCGCTTTAGGCCCAATCGGCAAATCGTGCCAAACCAGGCAGTCGTCTTCCAAACACCGCCGCAGCTGATGCAGCACCCGCCGCTCGCCGCGCGAGCAACGCGCGTCAATCCGGCTGAAAGTCTGCGGAAAAATGGCCATGTGGCTAAGGCGTCAGGGGACTGCGGGCAGTTTGAACGCAAAGGTCGCGGAATGTACGCAGAGTTCGCAGAGGAAACAGCCAAACTGTTTCTAGGCTATTGATACAAAAAACGTAGCAACAAATCATTTAAATACCTGGACAGAGGGTCGATTGAGCCTCATTTTTCATCTTTTGGCTGTTTACTCTGCGTCCTCTGCGTGATTTTGCGAACTTTGCGTTCAAAACCGCTCCCGTACCCTATCCCCGATACAGACCACTGCCCAGATACGCCGCCTTGACACGCCGCAAGCCGACCAGCAGCACCGCACTCGCTGGCAGCGCGATCAAGATGCCGACGAAGCCGAAAACTTGGCCGAAGGCCATCAGGGCGAAGATCACGGCAAGCGGGTGCAGGCCGATGCGTTCGCCCACCAGGCGCGGGGTGAGGTAAAGGCTTTCGATCAACTGGCCCGAGCCGTACACCACGGCGACCATCACCACCGCCTTGATCGACGCAAATTCCAGTAAACCTGCAAGCAGAGCGAGCAGCAAGCCCAGGCCAAAGCCGAGGTAAGGCACAAACATCGCTAGGCCTGTGAACACGCCAATCGGCAGCGCCAAATCCAGGCCAAAGAGCATCATGCCCACGCTGTAGAACACCGCCAAAATGCCCATCACAAGCAGTTGGCCGCGCAGGTATTGGCCTAGCACTTCGTCGCACTCGTTCAAAAAGCCGTGCACATTGCTCAGCATGCGGCGCGGCACAAAGCTGTAGGCCCGCTGCACCACGCCATCCCAATCCAGCAGCAAGTAAAACAAGGCCACGGGAATCAGCACCGCGTTGCCAATCAAGGCGAGTGCTACGCTGCCACCGATCTTGGCGCTTGCCAGCAGCGCCGCAATGCCTTCTTCGGCATTGGTGCTCAAAAATTTCAGCACAAAGGCCTTGATGCTGGTCACATCCAATTTCAGATGAATGCCCCATTGGCCGAGCCAGGGCAGCACGCTGGTGTTCAGCTTTTCAGCAAGCAGCGGGATTTGCTCTTTCAAAAGCGGCAGCTCTTTGGCAATGATCGGCACGATCAGCAAGGCAACCGAGAGCAGCGCCGCCAAGAACACAACCTCCACAACCACCACCGCCAAGATGCGCGGCAGTTTGCGGGCCTGCAGCTTGTTCACGAGCGGCGCAAGCGCATAGGCAAACACGGCAGCCACCACAAAAGGCGTGAGCACCGGCGCCAAGAGCCAGAGCACAAAGCTCATCCCCGCTGCGATGCCCAGCCAGGCCAAACCTTGTTTTTGGGCGGAAGTCAGCGTCATCTGTCGGCGATCGTTGCGCAGCCAAGCGCTGCGGCGCTCAGTCTATCGCCTCTGTCGTGCTGCGCTGATTTATGCTAGCCGCGAACCACACCCGTCCAAACCGCCCATGAGCAACCGCGCCGAAGCCGTCTCCAACTCCCAGGCCCTCTTTGCCAGCGGCGCGTTCACCCAAACGCTCGCGCGGCGCGTGGCGATCCCCACAGAGAGCCAAAACCCGGCGCGGGCGGGCGATTTGCAGCGCTACCTGAGCGATGAAATCTCGCCGAGCCTTACGGCGCTTGGGTTTTCATGCGAGCTGCTGCCCAACCCACTCGATGGCAAGCCACCGTTTTTGATCGCTTGCCGCGTGGAGCCTGCTGCGCAGTTCACCGTGCTGTCTTATGGCCACGGCGATGTGATTCGTGGCCTTGAGCCGCAGTGGAAGCCGGGCTTGAACCCTTGGGCAGTGCACATTGAAGGCAACAAAATTTACGGGCGCGGCACGGCTGACAACAAAGGCCAGCACACCATCAATTTGCTTGCGCTGGAGCAAGTGATTGCTGCACGCGGCGGCAAGCTGGGCTACAACATCACGATGCTGATTGAGATGGGCGAAGAAGTGGGCTCGCCGGGCCTGGCCGAGTTTTGCGCGCTGCATGCGGCCAAGCTCAAGGCCGATGTGTTCATCGCTTCTGACGGCCCACGCCTCACGCCCGAGCGGCCTACGCTCTTTTTGGGCTCGCGGGGCGTGATGAACTT
>JAAFHN010000561.1 GCA_013298415.1 Comamonadaceae bacterium | reverse complement strand
GGAATTGGGGTGGCTGGCAGCGGTGGTGTGGGCAGCGGCGCGGCTGGCGGCTTGGTGTTTTTCACCAAGCGAGCCTGGGTATCGGCTTTGCGCTGCGCATAGCGCTGCTCGCGGGCGGCTTGATCGGCCACGACTTGGGCCGCTTTGGTCGCCTGATCGCTTTGGGCCTGCGGCGCTGCTTTGAGCTTTCTAGCTGTGGCCTCGGTTTTGTTTTGAGTAGTTTTGCGCTGCTGGGGCAGGCGCTCGGCCAAATCTGCGGCCCGGTTGCTGACCCGCTCCCGCCGCGCTGCGTCTTTCTCGCGGGATTCGGCTTCTTTTTGTGCGCGCTCGGCGCTCTGGCGTTCACGCTGCGTGTTCTGAGCCCGCTGCAACGCGGCTGCGGCTTTTTCGCGGCGCTGCTCGTCGTTCAGCGCCACATCTTGTCGGCGCAAATCATCGGCCACCAAACGCCGCTTGGCCTTGGCCTCGTTCACGCATTCGGTTTCGAAAAACTTGGCGCTGCAGGCCAGCTTGGCGCGGGAAAACTCGGTTTCTGCTGCGGCACGTTGCACGGATATGCGCTCACGCTCCGCGTCTCTGCGGGCTGAGTTCGCGGAAGCGGCTGTGGAGCTTGCGAGAGATGGTGTGGCGGAGTTTTTTTCGGCTTTTTGATCCTCTGTCCTAGCGTTTGCATTGTTCGTTGCTACACATGTAATAGCAACCAGGCTGCAAAACAAGCACGCGGTGAGTGAGCGCATCACGTGAGCCTCGTGTCCACATCGCGGCGTTGCGATGCCAAGTACTCAGCCGATTGCATCTCAGTGATGCGAGAAATCGTGCGCGGAAATTCGTGCGAAAGGGGACCTTCGGTGTAGAGCTGCTCTGGCTGCACAGCAGCGCTCAACACGAGCTTGCAGCGGCGGTCGTAAAGCACATCAATCAGCCAGGTGAAGCGGCGCGCTTCAGAGGCATGGCGCACGAACATTTGGGGCACATCGGAGAGCAGCGCGGTGTGAAATTGTGTGGCAATTTCCAAATAGTCGTTTTGGCTGCGGGGGCCGCCGCAAAGGGTGGCGAAATCAAACCACACCACGCCGCCCGCGCGTTTTTTGGCCTTGATCTCGCGGCTCTCGATCTTGAGGATCGGGTTTTCGTCTCGCGCTTCGGCAAGTTTCGCGAACGCCTCTTCCATGGCGGCTGCCGCGATCTCGCCGAGCGGCGAGTGATAGAGCTTGAGCTTGTCGAGCGTGCGTTTGCGGTAGTCCGTGCCCGCGTCCACATTGATCACTTGCATTTGCGCTTTGATCAGCTCGATGGCGGGCAAGATGCGATCCCGGTGCAAGCCGCCGGGGTAGAGGCCATCAGGGTGAAAATTGCTGGTGGTCACCATGCCCACGCCGTATTTGGCGAGGGATTCCAGCACGCGGTGCAAGATCATCGCGTCTGTCACGTCGCTCACGTGAAACTCATCGAAGCAGATCAGGCGAAAGCGCCTGGCCATGCGTTTGCCGAGCTCATCAAGTGGGTTCGCAATGCCTTGCAGCTCGCTCAGCTCGCGGTGCACCTCGCGCATGAACTCATGGAAGTGCAGCCGGGTTTTGCGTTGCAATGGAACGGCATTGAAAAAGCAATCCATCAAAAAGGATTTGCCCCGCCCCACCCCACCAAACATGTAAACCCCGCGAGGAATCGCAGGCTTGGAAAAGATCTTCTTGAAGGCCGAAGACCGCGCCTGCTTGTAGCTCGCCCACTCCGACGCGCAACGCTCCAGCTCGACCACGGCTGCAAGCTGGGCAGCGTCGGCGGCGTAGCCGCGAGCAGACAGCTCGGCTTGATAGGTGGTTGAGACTGGGTTCAAACCAGGGGATATTGCGGACACGACGGCGTGAACCATTCAAAAACAATAGCAAGAAACACTGATTTCACCTGGACAGGGAGCCAATTTCACTAAAAATCGGCTGTGTTTCCGCGTTTTTCGCGCCCTTTCGGCGCTTTTCGCGTTACTTCCCCTGACCGAACCTCAGAAGTTCAACGTCCGCTTGTCCACGGCCAAGGCTGCCTCCTTCGTCGCTTCACTCAGCGACGGATGCGCGTGGCAAATGCGGGCGATGTCTTCGCTGCTGGCCTTGAAGGCCATGGCCACAGCGCACTCCGCAATCAGCTCGCTGGCAAACGGGCCCACGATGTGAGCGCCCAAGATTTCGTCCGTCTTGGCATCGGCCAGCATCTTCACCATGCCCGTGGTGTCGCCCAAAGCGCGAGCGCGGCCGTTGGCCATGAAGGGGAAAGTACCTGCCTTATAGGCGCGGCCAGCGGCTTTGAGCTGTTGCTCGGTTTGGCCCACCCAGGCAATCTCGGGGCTGGTGTAAATCACCCACGGCACAAGATTGAAGTCGACATGGCCGTGCTGGCCTGCGATGCGCTCGGCCACCGCCACGCCCTCTTCTTCTGCCTTGTGGGCCAGCATCGGGCCACGCACCACATCGCCCACGGCCCACACGTTGGGCAAGTTGGTTTGGCAGTCGTCGTTCACTTCAAT
>JAAFHN010000104.1 GCA_013298415.1 Comamonadaceae bacterium | reverse complement strand
ACTACTTTGACCCTTCATTTTCCGGAAATCAGAAGCGATTGCAGACTCTAGGGCAACGCGTGGCCACTCTCATCGTGTACTTGCGGGCTCCTCAGCGCGGTGGTTCTACCAGTTTTCCTCTCGTTGGCCTGGAAGTTGCTCCGGAGCCTGGAAGCGGTGTGTTTTTCTGTTATCCCACGCCCTCTCCAGCATCTCATTCATTGCATGCAGGAATGGAGGTTTTGGCGGGAGAAAAGTACATCGCGACCAAGTTCTTTCTGGCAGCTGAGAGGCCCGGTGCGTAGCTCTGAGGCCTTAGCTATTCTCTGCCGATTGGTCAGCGTATCAAGGCTAGGGAGAACAGCCAAGGCCTTCAACGAGGATGAATGAATGACCATTTACACCCGACTTCAGAATTCAATTTTGGAGGCTGAGTGGATCTCGATTGCGGGGAGGGGCGAAGCGCATGGCTCGATTGCAATTCACACTTCAAGTTGCGCACTGAACAACGAGAGTGCACCTCCCGCGCCTTAGTTGTTTCTGTGTCGAGCCCTGATAGCGCTTGGGGCTGTGGAATTGGTGGTTGCGGATGGGCAAGGAATTGTCTCTACCGCCAAGCCCCAAGGAATGAGTAAAAATCTGCCTCGGCAGTTGCGAAATGAAAGTATGCGATTGAGCCCTGGCGTACTGATCTCGACTGATCAAGCGGGAGCTGGGTGGAAATTACATAGCGCAAATTTGTCTTGGATGATTCAGCTGCCATTTGACGGCATCATCAATGATTTAGCCAGAAGCTACGCGGGAGAAGCGCTGAATACGTCGCGCTGGGTGGAAGAAGAAAGATGCCAGGATTTGCTGCGACTCTTGGACTTTATGGAGTTCTTGGACGGTGATGCGCGGTCCACCGAGTTCGATGGCTGGGAAGTCCAGGAGGAGCTTTCCATTGATGCCTTGCCCTCAATTGCCACGCACTCCTTTGATCTGATTGAACAGCGATCACAGAATTTCGATGGGCATCGAATTGACTATCAACTTCGACCCTACCCCTCTGCCGGCGCAGCGCATGAATTGGAGTTGTTCTGTCTGCTGGGGGATGCGTTGAATTCACAGTTTCAGGTCTTTCACTTCGATCCGCTTGAGTGTGCCTTCACCCAACTCGTTGCCCCGCCTCGAGTGGTTCAGAAGCTGCTGGACAACATGGGTCGGTGCTGGCAGCAGACAACGCCCCCAAGGGCGGCTTTCATCATCGCCACTCGGCATCAAAGAATTGCCTTTCGGTACACCGGAATCGCCTACCGCAGCTCGCTCATCAGTGCGGGGTGTGCGATCCAAACCCTCTCGCTGGTATCTCAGGCCCACGGCATTCAGGGCTGTGTGGCGGGTGGGGGGAACTCGGAACTCTTCAGCCAATGCGTCGGCGAGCCCGAGTCGCAGATCGCGTCTATTGCTGAGTTTGGCTACGCGTAGACGCTACGACCTTGGCTGGCGGACTGCGACAACTGCCACTTCTACCCCTTGCGATCAGATTTGATGAGCAATCGGTCCGCTGTCCTTGTGTTTTGAGCATTCGTAGCTATAAAAAGGCGAGTTCAAGCACGAAGCGCGCAACGGGTAGGTCAGAGTGTAAGTTTGGTCATAGGCAGGCCCGTGGCGGTTCACGCTGCGCGAGCTGGTCGTCGTCAGCGAGGTTGCCGTGCGCGTGGTTCAGAGCGCTGGCGGCAGCTTCTTCTTCGGCCCGGTGTCGAAACATCGAATCAAAACATCGAAGCGGCCACCTTGTCAGCCGTGTTTGCTCTGCCATGGGGACTCTCCGACAACACTTGGCTCATCGACGTTCGGTGCACCCACGCCATGAGCCCATCCATGAATTCAATTGCCACGGAAAGCATCAAGCTGCCTAACGGCACTTTGGTGGTGGCAACTGCCGAGCACTTTTGGCTTGCCCGGGGGCATGCTTTTTCGCAAGCCGCCGTGGCCTCGGGCTTGCTGGCTGAGCCAAGTCGCGACGGTTTACGCCAACTGCTCGCGGGTTGTTTGGTGGCGGGAATGCAGGCCGCCGAGCCTGCTGCGCACAAACCTGTGCCCAAGATGAGCGCAGCTCGCCACCTTTACAACCTGGCTTCGGGCTACCGCACCGCTCACGCTACGCCGCCCACCATGCGCTTGGTTGCGTCCAAGTTCCGTGCGAATGGCTTTGAAGCTCTGGCGCAATACAGCCTGGAAGTGGAGCGCGACGAAACGGGTCACGATCGGATGAGTTTGGGCGATTTGCGCGCCCTCGGCGTTGATGGTGTGCGCTTCGTGCAGATGCTTCGCCCCGCGCTGTCGGTGGCATTGGTGGAGCACTTTGCAAGCCTTGCCGCCAGCCCGCACCCCGTGGG
This sequence comes from Comamonadaceae bacterium, assembly GCA_013298415.1. GTDB lineage: Bacteria > Pseudomonadota > Gammaproteobacteria > Burkholderiales > Burkholderiaceae_C > JAAFHN01. The sequence goes on along the minus strand of JAAFHN010000104.1, from coordinate 5,523 downwards.
CGTGTTTGGCTATGCCTATGCGCTTGAGCGGGCTTCCGCCGCTTTCGGCCAGCGCGAGATCGACGAGGTGGAGGCTCTGCTGCCCGCCGGGGTGCGCGCCACGCGATTCATGCGCCTGCACAGCGCTGTGGGATCAGACGCCCGGCACGTGGAGGAGGCGCTGGACTTCATGGCCACGCTCAGCGCGGCAGAGCGGGCCACGATTGCGCTGGCCGCTTACAGCACCGCAGGCGTCTTCGGCGCTGCGGCCGAGCCACTCAGCGATGAGGAAGTGCTGGCCATTGCCATCGATTGCGCCAGCGATTCCGATTTGGATTTGCCCTGGCTGCGCCAAGCCAAGGCCGAGTTGGCCACCGCGTGAGCTGGCTTTGTTTTCATTCGGGTGCGCACAGTGCACTCGGTTTCCGCGTCGATTGACGCTTGTCTGTTGCATCAAAAGGACTTTCAAATGACCACCCAAACCCCCGAACAGGTGCAGGCTGCCATGCAGCAAATCGTTGCGCGCTGCTGGAGCGATGCTGATTTCAAAGAGCGCCTGCTCAAAGACCCGCACGCCACACTCACGGCGGAGGGCTTCCCCATGCCGATCGGCGTGACCATCAAGGCCACAGAAAACACGGCGGATACCGTGCACCTCGTGATCCCGGCTCGCCCCACAGACCTCAGCGATGGTGATTTGGACAAGGTTGCCGCAGGTTGGTGCTGCTCCTGCTGGAACTCCCTGTAGCCGGCGCTGACCCGGAGGTCGTCTGCCAGCGGCGCGGCGGGTCGAAGCACGCCCGTGACCCCGCTGGCGGCGCCTCCGACCCACTTTGAGTCTGCCGCCTCTCGCGGCCGATCAGCCCAAATGGGTGAGGCTCGTGCACCCAGGTTCCGCGTCGATTGACGCATTTTTCAGAAGCAAAAGGACTTTCAAATGACTACCCAAACCCCCGAACAAATGCAGGCCGCGATGCAGCAAATCGTTGCGCGCTGCTGGAGCGATGCCGACTTCAAGGAGCGTTTGCTCAAAGATCCGCACGGCGCACTCACCGCCGAGGGCTACCCCATGCCGATGGGCGTCAGCATCAAGGCAGTGGAGAACACGGCGCATACCGTGCACCTGGTGATTCCCGCCCGCCCAGCCGAGCTGAGTGACGAAGATCTGGATCAAGCTTCCGGCGGCGCGCGCATTTGCTTCAGCTTGACCTTCAGTACGCCGCTCTGACGGGGCGAAGTTTCAACTCCGGACGGCTTTGAGACGCCCTTCTTGGCCGAAGCAGCTTTCTCAGCGGCTTTTGTGTACGGGAGGGCCGAGCGGGCCGGCGTTGGCCGAGGGCAATCGCCCCGGCCAGTGGATCTGTGCGACGGAGTCCCAGATCAGCTCGATTGCTGAGTTGCGGTTCGCGCAGCCGAATGGGCCGAACGTGTGCTTTGGTGCAGGCTGTTTCGGTTCTCTCAAAAGAGTTCGCGTGAAATTGCCTGATTCGGACCATGCCTCAGATAGCAAGCCGTTCGCCCTGAGCTTGGTCGTTGGGCATCGCCAGGGGCTTCGACAAGCTCAGCCCGAACGGACGGGCTGGCGCATCTGAGGTACGGTCTTATTCAGGTGAAACTGCCCATCTGTCCATATGTTTTGGGCATTTGTTGCTACAAAAAACGCAGATCATTTTTGGCGTCGGCCGCGAGCGACCTTGCGAAGGGTGAGCCGGAGCTTTGGGCGATGTGTCGATACGCCGAGGGAATGCATCGAAGCGGCGACCGTGTGCGTCCGGGTGGCTTATCTGCGCTGCAAGTCACCGCACACTGTGCCCATTGTTTCTGCTCGGTTTCGAGCCGGTGCAGTTTGTGCAAACGCTTTGCCCGAGCTCACGTCCATGCCCTGCCGTTGAAGACCTTTCACATGTCTGCACCCACCCCTGAAGGAATCCAGTCCAAAACCCTGCAAACCGTGGCGCGTTGCTGGAGCGATCCTGAAATCAAGCAGCGCTTGATCAGCAACGCCCACGCCACCCTGAGCGCTGAGGGCCGCCCGATGCACTCTGGCTCACACTGAACTCCAATGATTCAACACCCACAACTTAAAGCGCACCTGGATGTACATCTGCTTGCTGGCCAGGGCATATTGATCTCTACTGAGCGCACCAGTCGTGCTTTGCATGGCGCTTTGTACGAGCAGGTGCTGCCGCTGATTGACGGCAAGCGGAGCGCCAATCAGATTGTGGCTGAGCTGGCTGGCAAGGCCGATGCCGCCCGCGTGTACTTCGCGCTGATGCAGCTGGAAAAGCGCGGGCACATCCGCGAAGCCAGCCTAGAGGTGCAACCCGAAGTAGCAGCCATTTGGGACGATCTAGGCGGCGAACCGGCCAAGTGCGAGGCTGCGCTCCGCGCGACCCGCTTGGTGCTGCACCAAAGCGGCAAACCGCGTGGACTAGAGGGTTTGCTGGCGGCGCTTTGCGCGGCAGGATTTGTGTTGGCTGAATTGGGTGCCGAGCTTGACGCGGCCATGCCGCAAGAAATTGACCCCTCAGCGCTGCATGTGGTCTTGGCTGACGACTATTTATCGCCATCGCTTTTAGCCTTCAATCGCCTGGCCCGCCAATCTGGAGCGCGTTGGCTACCCCTGCGTTTGCAGGGCGCTGAGGCATGGTTTGGCCCTGTGTATGAGCCAAGGTCTGCCGCATGCCACCATTGTTTGGCCAGGCGCTTGACTCGAAACCGCGCCTTGGAGGCGTTTCTGAGGACGGTGGACGCTCAGCAGCTTGCGGGCAAGGCGCCTGCGCGTGCGGCTCATCCCGCGTCGCTCGGCTTTGGTGCCAACTGGGCGGCGCATGAACTGGCGAAACTGATCGGCCTGGGATCTTCGCGGTTCAGCGACCGCATGCTGAGCATGGACTACGGCCTGGGTGGCGTGCAAGAGCACCGACTGGTGGCCGATCCTTTGTGCCCCGATTCAGGCTCGCCAGGCGCCATCGACGACCCAAAGATTGAACTCCAAGCCCGCCAAGCCATGTTCACGGCCGACGGCGGCCACAGAGTCATCTCTGCTGACGCGACCATCGAGCGCTATAAACACCACGTGAGCCCGATCACCGGGGTGGTCCGCTTTCTGACCGATATTTCCAAGCCAGGCAGCTTGGCCAACGTATTCGTCGCCGGGCACAACCCCGTGTTGCGCCCAAAAAAACTGGCTGAACTGAAAAAGGGCCTGCGCTCATCCAGTGCGGGCAAGGGCGTGTCGCTGGCGCAGGCCAAGGCGAGCGCGCTTTGCGAGGCGCTTGAGCGCTACAGCGGCGAGTGGCAGGGCGAGGCAGCGGCAGTCACCGCTTCTTGGACGCAAATGCAGGCACAGTATGGCGATGCGGCCATTCACCCCAATGCGGTGATGCGCTACAGCGAGGCGCAGTTTGCGAAGCGCGAGGAAATCAATGCCAAGAATTCGCACTTCAACAAAGTGCCCCTGTCGCTGGCCGACGATACCGAGATCGACTGGACGGCGGTGTGGAGCCTGCGAGATCAGCAACTGCGCTACCTGCCCACGCAGCTGGTGTACTACCAAGCTCCCGCGCGGGCGCAGCGCGGCGAAGCTGAAGCTGACAAGAATTTTTACTGCTTTGGCTGCTCCAATGGCAACGCGGCTGGCAACACGCTGGAAGAGGCGGTGCTGCAGGGCTTTTTTGAGCTGATTGAGCGCGACAGTGTGGCGCTTTGGTGGTACCCACGGGCACGCCGCGCCGGGATTGATTTGGACTCAGCCAACGATTCGCACCTGAACGCCCTGGTGGCTGAATACAAAAGCAAAGGCCGTGAATGCTGGGCGCTCGACATCACATCAGATTTGGGAATACCCACGGCTGTTGCGATTTCACGAAAGATTGACGCGCCGGCTGAGGCCATCTTATTCGGCCTGGGCTGCCATTTTGATGCGCGAATCGCTTTGCAGCGGGCATTTGCCGAGATGAACCAGATGGCGGCGTTTGATGACGTCGATCCGGAAACTGGCAAGCACATGATTGAGGACGAAGAGACCTTGCAATGGCTCGAGCACGCTTGCCTGGCGCGCGATCCTTATCTGGCGGCAGATCCCGCTCAAAAACCGCGCGACATACGGGAGTGGGCCAATCTGAGCAGCGGCAATCTGCTGCGCGACATCCAGCGCTGCAAAGACATGATGGCTGAGCGCGGCATGGACATGCTGGTGCTGAACCAAACCCGCAGCGATATTGGCGTGGCCACCGTGAAGGTGATCGTGCCCGGCCTCCGGCACTTTTGGGCCCGATTCGCGCCCGGCCGCCTCTATGACGTGCCCCTCAAGCAGGGCTGGATTTCTAAGCCTTTGCTTGAGTCAGACATGAATCCCATTCCTGTCTTCATGTGAGCTTTGTTCAGCGCCAAACGTCAGCCATGATCCCTCAGCCGCCGCCCATGTTTCGCCCCGAGGCTTTGCAGAGTTTATCGTCGCCCGACAAGCTCGATACCCTGCTGCAAGTCACGCGCCCCGTGGGCTGGGTGGTGGCGGCGAGTTGTGCGGTGCTGACCGCAGTTGCCCTGTTGTGGGGGTGGTTTGGCCGTTTGCCTACGCAGATTCAGATGCCATGCCTATTGGTGTCGCGCCTGCCCGCTGAGCCGATGGTGGCGCCTCACTCGGGGGTGGTGACGGCGATGCAAGCCTCGACAGGCGATCCGGCCAAAGTCGGTGCAGCGTTCTTGCGGCTGAAACTGCCCAAAACCGATTCAGAGCCTGAAAGCAAGATCCTGCCACTCACGGCCCCCAAAGACGGCAAATGGTTGCACGTGGCCGTGAGCCCTGGTCAGGCCGTCACGCAGGGAACCGTGCTGGGCTGGTTTGAGCCCAAAGACGATGCGCCCGCCGACGCCTTGCTGTTGGCCCGGCTGACCGATGGTCAGAGGGTAGAGCAGGGCATGGACGCCCGCGTGGCCCTGTCGAATGTTGGCACTGGCGGCCAGCTGGATGCAAAAGTGCACTCGGTCACCGCCTATCCAGTGCCCCAGGAGCAGGCCGCTTCACTCGCTGGGCATGCCGGCTTGGCTCGCACCTTGAACCAAGATCCCGCCGTGTGGCCGATTCGCCTGCGCGTGCACGCTGGGGCTACTGACGCGACGGGTACGCTGTGCACGGCCACGATCAAGCTGCGCAGCGAGCGGCCACTTGCGCGTCTGTTGCCCTTTTTGTCAAATTCCGGCGGGTAGATCAGCATGGAGGCCAAGGCAAAAGCAGCGCCCAACTGGCGCGTGCGCACGCCCACTGTGCTGCAAATGGAAGCGGTGGAGTGCGGTGCCGCATCGCTGAGCATCCTGCTCGCTCACCACGGCAAGCACGTGCCGCTGGAGGAAGTGCGCCAGGTCTGCGGCGTATCGCGCGATGGCGCCAAAGCCAGCAGCGTGGTGAAAGCAGCGCGGCAATACGGCTGCACAGCCAAAGGCGTTCGCCACACCGTGGAGGAGCTCCGGGCCCTGGGCAGGCCTTGCATCGTGTTTTGGAACTTCAACCACTTTGTGGTGGTGGAAGGCTTCGGCAAGGGC
>JAAFHN010000453.1 GCA_013298415.1 Comamonadaceae bacterium | reverse complement strand
CTTCGTAGATTTGATAAAACGGATTCGGGCAGACGACGGTTGCTCGCAGCTTACTCGCATCCACCACCGTTTGCGTGAGCGAAAACAGCGCCTCGCGCGAGCCGAGCACCGGAAGCGTTTGGGTCAGCGCGTTAACCGCGATGCCGTAGCGACGATGCAGCCAGCCCGCGAATGCCTCTCGCAAAGCAGGCTCACCCGCAGTCGCGGGATAGCTTGCCAGGCCCTTCAAGTTCGCTGTCATCGCGTCGTGAACCAAGGCAGGAGTTGCGTGCTTCGGCTCGCCGATGCCAAGGCTGATCGGTTTGTATGTAACGCGGGGCGTGACGTCAGCAAACAGGGTTTTCAGCCGCTCAAAAGGGTAGGGCTGAAGCAGGGCAAGGCGTGGATTCATGGCGTGGTGGATTATCCGTTGCCCGCAATTACACTCGGGTAGGCTATCGGCGAAACCAGTGGCAGCGGCCTCACGCTCTAACCAAATGTTCACATTCGAATGGGATGACAACAAAGCGGCGAGCAACTTGCTCAAGCATGGTGTTGCGTTTGACGAGGCGGTGAGCGCGTTTGGGGATCCATTGGCACTGAGCTTTGCCGACGTTGAACACAGCGCAGCAGAGGACAGAAGCCGCACCTACGGGGTGTCGAGCAGCGGGCGTTTGCTGGTTGTTGTTCACGCGGATCGACGCAACAGAGTTCGAATCATCAGCGCCAGGAAGGCGACGCGATATGAAAAAAGCATCTACCAAAACGGCTGATCAAGCGGATGACCAAGACATCCCAGAGCTGAGGCGTGAGCAGCTCGGCAAAGGCATGCGGGGCAAGTACTTGAAGCAGTTCAGCGAGCGCAGCAATGTGGTGGTCCTACATCCCGAGATTCAAAAGGCGTTTCCGACGTCTGAGGCCGTGAACCGGGCGCTTGCCAGCATGCTCGCGTTCGCGCAAGAGGCGCAGGGCCTGGTGAGCGGCCCGAAGCCAAACACCCGCAAAAGAGCGGTGGTATGAACCCAACCCCAGCCGAACCCCAACAGGATCGCCCGAACATGTCGCAAGCATCGCTTTCGCCCCCACTCGCCGCTGGTGTTTTCCAATGGCGCTTTCTGCTCGCCTGGCTTTTGCCGCTGCTGGGCATTGCGCATTTGCTGCGGGAACCCACCACGGCTGGGCACTACGTGGTCGCGTTTTGGCTGGGCATTGCGCTGATTGACCACTTTGTGCCTGGAGCGCAGCAATCTGCTCCGCCTCAGGGTGAGCATTGGATGCACAAAGTGATCGTGCGGGGCTATGTGCCGATTCAGTTCACGATGATGGGCGTGGCCGCTTACACCATTGCCACCAACCCCTCGCTCACTTGGCTGCAAATTCTGGGCATTGCCTTCATGGTGGGCTGGATGGCGGGTGCGCAGGGCATCACATTTGCCCATGAGCTCGGCCACTCGCGCAGCAAACTGGATCGGGCGATGGGCTGGGCTTTGATGTGGAGCGTGTGGTACGCGCACTTCATGGTGGAGCACTACCGAGGACATCACCCTAAGGCCGCCACGTTCGACGACCCGGCAAGTGCGCGGCGCGGTGAAAACGTCTACGCCTTTTGGCTGCGCACGGTGAGCGGCAGCTTTGTGAGCGGCTGGCGCTTGGAGGCGCAGCGGCTTGCGCAGATGAAAAAAAGCTGGTTTTCGAGCCCGTTGGCGATCAGTTTTGCATTAAATGTGCTCACTGTCCTAGTACTTATTGCCTTTGGTGCTACTGAAATTGTAGTGGCGTGGTTGGTGGCTGCTGTGTTTGGTTTCACGCTTTTGGAGCTCGTGAACTACATCGAGCACTATGGCTTGCAGCGCAAAACCGAGACGGATGCCAAGGGCAAAACCAGCCGCGAGCCTTTCAACCCCATGCACGCTTGGAACGCCAACCATTGGCTCACCAACTCGCTGCTGGTGAACCTGCAACGCCACAGCGACCACCACACCCGCGCTTGGAAGCCGTTTGACACGCTCGACCACTCGCCACCACCTTGTCCGCAGCTTCCCACGGGCTACGCGGGGGCGATTTTGCTGGCCCTCTTTCCGCCAATTTGGTTTTCGATGATGCACAAACGCCTGGACTCGTTCGCCCAACCGGCGTAAGCCTTTTTCTCCAGCGCCGACTGTTGCACTGGCCTGCAAATTTTTTGCAGGCCAGGAATAATCCAAGCTCGTCCGCTTTTCCCCCATTTTTCGATTGCTTTCGAGGACCTTCCCATGTTGAGTTTTTCCGCATCCCGTACCCGCCGCAGCTTGATGACTGTTGCCTTGTTCGCATTCCTTGGCGTTTCGGCGCACGCGCAGCAAACTGTGTTTCGTGTGACCACCATTCCCGAAGAAGCCGCCACGGAGCAGACACGCAAATTTGGCCCCATTGCGAAGTACCTCGAAAGCAAATTGGGCATGAAAGTGGAGTTCACGCCGGTGACTGACTACCCGGCCGCAGTGGAAGCACTCGTGAACAAAAAGGTGGATTTGGTGTGGTTTGGCGGTTTCACGCATGTGCAAGCTCAGCTGCGCTCGGGCGGCAAGATCGTGCCGCTCGCCCAGCGCGAAGAAGACACGCGCTTTCAGTCTGTGTTCATCGCCAAGACGGATTCCGGCATCAAAACGCTCGAAGACTTGAAGGGCAAGCAAGTGAGCTTTGGCTCGCAGTCCAGCACCTCTGGGCATTTGATGCCGCGCAGCTTTTTGCTGGCTGCCAAGATCGATCCTGAAAAAGACTTCAAACGCATCGCCTACAGTGGCGCTCACGACGCAACCATCGCCTCTGTGGTCGGCGGCCGCGTAGAAGCCGCAGCGCTGGATATCACCGTTTGGCGCAAGTTTGTGAGCGAGAACAGGGTGGACACCAAAGCCGTGGACGTGTTTTTCACGACCGCGCCTTACTTCAACTACAACTGGTCGATGCATGTGGACAGCCCCGTTGCCCTGCGCGACAAGGTGCGCGACGCGCTCTTGGCCCTCAGCATGGACACGCCCGAAGGCAAAGAAATCTTGACGCTGAACCGCGCCACCAAA
>JAAFHN010000247.1 GCA_013298415.1 Comamonadaceae bacterium | reverse complement strand
GCAGGCAGTCTGGCGGTGTGGCTGTACGCCCCGACGGGGGCGTGGACGGCGTCTGGGTTCAGAAATGTGGTCATGTTGGTTCTTTCTTGCATTGCACGCAGGGATGTTGGTCACTTTAGCGGCTAGCGGCCGTCATACGCAGTCGCCGTCGACGAAATACAATTCCCTCATGAAAGCCATTTCCGTCAAGCTCCCCGAACCGCTGCTGGACCGCGTGGTGCAGCTCGCGGTCGAAAAATCGCAAAGCCAAAGTGACGTGATCCGTGCAGCCCTCACCGCGTACTTTTCCAGCGGCCAATTGCCCACCCAGTCGGCAGCCTCAAAAGCATCCCGCTGGGCAGGTTTGGGCGTTGGCCCTGCGGATTTGTCCACGAACCCCGAACACCTCGAAGGCTTTGGGCGGTGAAGCGCAAGGTGATCGTGGACACCGGGCCACTGGTGGCCTTGCTCAACCGCCAAGACGCGGCCCACAGCTGGGTGATGGGGCAATTGACCGACATTCAGCCGCCGATGCTCACTTGCGAAGCGGTTCTTGCAGAAGCCACCTACCTCACGCGCCAAATCCCCGGCGCTCGCGAAGCCTTGATCGAAATGCTTGGCGAAGACTTCCTGCAAATCGGCATGCAGGTGCAAGAGCAGCACGCCGCACTGCTTGCACTCGTCAAACGCTACGCAAACGTTCCGATGTCGCTCGCCGATGCCTGCTTGGTGCGCCTGGCAGAGCTGAACCCGCAGTCAGTGGTGTTCACCCTCGACAGCGATTTCAACGTGTATCGCAAGAATGGTCGGCAGGTGATTGGGCAGTTGCGGCCGTAGGCGGCGGGCTCACTCCATCCGCAGAACCAGGCGCTTTCCCAGCACCCGGGCGGCTTTGTCCAGGGTTTTCAGGCTGGGCCAATGGCGTTGATCTTCTAGGCGTTTGGCTTGCGGCCAGCTGGTGCCGAGGGCGCGAGCGAGATCGGCGAGGGTGCGGTCTGCTCGGGCGTGGCGCAGGAGCAAAACGGCTTGTGTTTTCGCGTCGGGGGCGATCAGGTGGACGGCTTTGTTGGCTTTTCCCACTTTGCTCGGGGGCGGCACGGCATGGCCTTCGTCCAAGTGCCAGCTCAGCATGGCCGAGAGCACTTCTGAAGCGTTGAACAGCGCCTCCTCCAAGGTGGCGCCTTCGGTAAAGGTGTCGGGCAAATCTAGGAACTCCACGAAGTGGGCACCGTCTTGGGCCGTGATGCGGGCGGGGTACGTGACTTCCATGGAGAGGCCTCAATTGAGTTTCACACCTGTTTGTCGGGCGATGGCGCTGAGCAAACCTGCACCAATGTCACGATTGCCGTGCACAGGAACGGGCACTGCGCGACCGTCTTTCACCATGATGTGATGGCTGCCGTTGATTCGGTTCAACACCCAGCCGTTGGCTTTCAGCTTGGCGATGACATCTTTGCCATTTATGCCAACAATGATAGATCAATTTTGATCTAAAACCAATTCCAAAACCCGCTCCCCATACGCCTGCAACTTCCGCTCGCCAATGCCGCTGATGCTGCTGAGCGCATCCATGCTTTGGGGGGCGATTTGGGCAATCGTCTTTAGGGTGCTGTCGTGAAAGATCACGTAGGGGGGCAGGTTGGCGGCTTTGGCGGTTTCGGTGCGCCATTGGCGCAGGCGCTCGAATCGTTGGATGGCTTCGGCGTTCAGCTCGCCGGAAGCTTCGAGGGCGGCAAGTTTGGTGGCGCTGCTGCTCTCGCGGGTGCGGGGCGTGCGCTCGCGGCGCGGACCACGCTCACGTTTGCCGGTTTCGCTCGCCGCCTGGCGCAGCAACACCTTTTGCTCGCCTTTCAAAATCGGCTTGGCAGCTGGCTCCAGCGCGAGGGTGTTGAAGGCATCGGCATCCACGCGCAGCGCGCCCACGGCAACGAGCTGGCGCAGCACGGTGCGCAGCGTGACTTCGCTCGCATCGGCTGCAATGCCAAAGGTGCTCACCTGATCGTGGCCAAACTGCTCGACTTTGGGCGTGCGTTTGCCTCGGAGCACATCCATCACTTGGCCCGCGCCAAAGCTGATGCCGCTGTGTTGCCGGATGCGCACCACGCAGCTCAAGAGCTTTTGCGCAAGCTCGGTGGCATCCCATTGCTCAGAAGCGCCGCCGCCCAAGCAGTTGTCGCAATTGCCGCAGGGCGTGCTGGCTTCGCCAAAATAGGCGAGCAGGCGCACGCGGCGGCAATCGTGGCCTTCTGCCAGCGAGAGCAGCGCATCGAGCTTGTCGCGCTGCACGGCTTTGTAGGCATCGTCTGCGGGGCTCTCGTCGATCATGCGCCGCTGCAAAATCACGTCTTGCAGCCCATAGAGCATCCAGGCGCTTGCGGGCTCGCCATCGCGGCCTGCGCGGCCGGTTTCTTGGTAGTAGCCTTCGATGTTTTTGGGCATGTCCAGGTGCGCCACAAAGCGCACATCGGGCTTGTCGATGCCCATGCCGAAGGCGATGGTGGCCACCATGGTGAGGCCGTCTTCGCGCAAAAACCGCGCCTGATTGCGTTGGCGTACGTCGGCACTCAAGCCCGCGTGGTACGGCAGCGCATCCACGCCTTGCTCGCACAGCCAGGCCGCCGTTTCCTCTACTTTTTTGCGCGAAAGGGCATAGACGATGCCCGCCTCGCCCTCATGCTCATCCAGCAAGAATTTCAGCAACTGGTTGCGGCCATCGGTTTTGCTGGCAATCGCGTAGCGGATGTTGGGCCGATCAAAGCTGGCCACAAACTGGTGCGCCGCTTGCAGGCTCAGGCGCTCGGCGATGTCGCTCCTTGTGCGCGAATCGGCAGTGGCCGTGAGCGCAATCCTCGGCACACCGGCGTAGCGGCTTGGTAGCACGTTGAGTGCGCGGTAGTCGGGCCTGAAATCGTGACCCCACTGGCTCACGCAATGCGCTTCGTCAATCGCAAAGAGGCTCAACTTGCCCGCAGCATGCACGGCATCGAGCAAGGCCAAGCTGCGGGCCGTGAGCAGGCGCTCGGGCGCGATGTAGAGCAGCGTGACAGCGCCGCTCAGCATGCGCTGCTCTAGATCGCGCGCATCTTCCAGGCCCACGGTGGAATTCAAAAACGCCGCGTCAATGCCCAGCTCTTGCATCGCGCCCACTTGGTCTTGCATCAGCGCAATCAGCGGGGAAACGACGACTGCCGTGCCGTGCGCAGCCTGGCGCAACACCGCAGGCAACTGGTAGCAAAGCGACTTGCCCCCGCCCGTGGGCATGAGCACCAGCGCATCACCGCCGCCAGCCACATGCGAAACGATTTCTTCTTGCCCCGCCCGAAACTCCGTATACCCCCAATGCCGCATCAGGGCTTCATGGGCTTCTAGGTTTTGAGTATGCATGGGGGGGTAAGGGAAATTTGAACGCAAAGTTCGCGAAAGAACGCAAAAGACGCAGAGTAAGCAGCCAAATCTTATTGAAGTCGGCGCTCTGTCCCGGCATTTACAGTGTTTATTGCTGCGCTTTTTGAAGTAAACGCATCCAACAACTTCGGCTGTTCCTCTGCGAACTTCGCGTCCATTTTGCGCACTTTGCGTTCAATAGGCTCCCTATCGCCGCCCCCCTCAAAACCAACCCCGAGTCTTGCCGGGGTTCATGAGGCCTTGGGGGTCGGCGATGCGCTTGAAATTGATTTGGTTCTCGTCGATTTCTTTCATGCCACCGTCTTCAATCGTCACCACATGGTTGTCAAACACCATGCAGCCATCGCGTTCGTAGTCGGCGATGATTTCGTAGAGGCGTTCGCGATCGAAGTAGCTCACCAGCGGCAGGCCAAAAGCCACGCACTGGCCGAATTGGAAGCCGAATTCGTGGTGTTGCAGCACCTCCTCGCCATAGCGGGCCATTTGCCCGTCTACCAAATCGAGGTCGATGCCCTTGCCAGCCTGCCAAGGGGCAACCGTTTGCAAGTTCGTCCAGCTGCGGTCTTGGCGCAGGGCCATGAGGGTGGTGTGGTTGTAGGCGCACTCAAACGCGGGCGGCAGCTTGGCGGCTTGCAGCTGAGCCTCAGTCAGCGCCATCGTCTCGCGCCCACCCATGCGCTGCATGAGCTCTCGCCAAGCATCCAAGGCATCGGGATGCACCATGCTGAACACCGCATCCGCATTGCTCGGAAAGCGCTCGCCCAGCTCGGCAGCGTAGTAAGGCGCAATGCGGCGCTCTACTGCGGTGATGAGGAAGGCGTCGATGCCAGATTGCGCTCGTGCGTGGATGGCTTCGGTGGCCGCGCAACCAAAAGCCAGTGCCTCCCGGTAGCTGCCAAAAAGCGCGATGTGGTGAACCCAATCCACGGCGGGGTTCAAGCTCAGTTCGAGCGAGAGGATGATGCCGTTGGTGCCGTAGGCGTGGTGCACTTTTTGGATGTCTGCATCGCGCAGCATGATGCGCCGCGGCTGCGGCTCAAGCGTCAGCACTTCAATGGCGGTCACGTTGCCGGCGTCTTTCAAAATGCCGTTGCGCACGCTGCCTGCGCCCGCGTAGCCGCCTGCGATGAAGCCGCCGATGGTGGCGATGTCGCGGGTGCTGGGGTACATCTTGATCTCGTACCCCTCGGCCCGCATAGCACGCTCCAGATCGGCGATCAAGCAGCCTGCTTGCACGCGCACTTTGCCTTCTGAGATCGCCAGCACGCGGTTGAGCTTGGTGACGTTGCACACAATCCCGCCTTCCAGCGGCACGCACTGCCCGTAGTTGCCCGTGCCGCCGCCGCGCAGCGTGATCGGCACGCCGTGGGTGGCGCAGGCTGAGGCGATGCGCTCCAGCTCCGCTTCGTTGGCGGGTGTGACGATCAGCTGCGCGCGCTTGTCATCCAGCAGCTCGGCCAAGATCGGCGAATACCAAAAGTAGTCGCGAGATTGCGCTTCGAGAATCGCAGGCGCGGCGGATTGCTCAATGCCAGCGAGGGCGGCGATGAATTCAGAGGGCAGAGTGTTCATGGGCTTGAGGGATCCATTTGAACGCAGAGTTCGCAGAGTGAA
>JAAFHN010000039.1 GCA_013298415.1 Comamonadaceae bacterium | reverse complement strand
CCAGGTCTTTGCCGCGAATGGCGGTGTCAGACAACACGGTCACGCCCGAAGGCTGCACTTCCAAAATGCCACCGGCCACGAACACGAACTCTTCTTTGCCGTCTGCCATTTCAATGCGCACCGAGCCGGGCTTGATGCGCGTGATGAGTGGTGTGTGGCGTGGGTAAATGCCCAGCTCGCCGGACTCGCCTGGCAGCGCCACAAACTTCGCCTGCCCCGAGAAGATGGACTCCTCGGCGCTGACGACATCTACTTGCATGGTGGCCATGGTTGCTCCTGATGTGAAACGTACGCGCTGCGATTAAGCGGCGGCCAGTTTCTTGGCCTTCTCGAAGGCTTCGTCAATCGTGCCGACCATGTAGAAGGCTTGCTCGGGCAAGTGATCGCACTCGCCAGCCACAATCATCTTGAAGCCACGAATGGTTTCAGACAGCGGCACGTACTTGCCTGGGCTGCCGGTAAACACTTCGGCCACGTGGAACGGTTGGCTCAAGAAGCGCTGGATTTTGCGGGCGCGAGCCACGGCCAGCTTGTCCTCTGGGCTCAGTTCGTCCATGCCCAAAATGGCAATGATGTCGCGCAGCTCTTTGTAGCGCTGCAGCGTGCCTTGCACCGAGCGGGTGGTGGCGTAGTGCTCTTCGCCGACCACGTTCGGGTCGATCTGGCGGCTGGTGGAGTCCAGCGGGTCCACGGCAGGGTAGATGCCGAGGGCTGCGATGTCGCGAGACAACACAACCGTTGCGTCCAAGTGGGCGAAGGTGGTGGCGGGCGATGGATCGGTCAAGTCGTCGGCAGGCACGTACACGGCTTGAATCGACGTGATGGAGCCCACTTTCGTGGACGTGATGCGCTCTTGCAAGCGGCCCATTTCCTCGGCGAGCGTCGGCTGGTAGCCCACGGCTGAAGGCATACGGCCCAAGAGTGCGGACACTTCGGTTCCGGCTAAGGTGTAGCGGTAGATGTTGTCCACGAAGAACAGCACATCGCGGCCTTCGTCGCGGAAAGACTCGGCAATGGTCAGGCCCGTCAAGGCCACGCGCAGGCGGTTGCCTGGCGGCTCGTTCATCTGGCCGTAGACCATGGCCACTTTGGACTCAGGCAGGTTCTCCAGATTCACCACGCCGGAATCGGCCATCTCGTGATAGAAATCGTTGCCCTCACGGGTGCGCTCGCCCACGCCGGCAAACACCGACAAGCCGCTGTGCGCCTTGGCAATGTTGTTGATGAGTTCCATCATGTTCACGGTCTTGCCCACGCCAGCGCCGCCGAACAAGCCGACCTTGCCGCCTTTGGCAAACGGGCAGATCAAGTCAATCACCTTGATGCCGGTTTCCAGCAAGTCTTGGCTGGGGCTGAGTTCGTCATACGCAGGGGCTTTGCGGTGGATCGAAGCGGTGAGCGTTTGATCAACAGGGCCGCGCTCGTCGATGGGAGCGCCGAGCACGTCCATGATGCGGCCGAGGGTGGCTTTGCCCACGGGCACCGTGATCGAGGCTTTGGTGTTGGTCACCATGGTGCCGCGACGCAGGCCGTCAGACGAGCCGAGCGCAATCGTGCGCACGATGCCGTCGCCAAGCTGCTGCTGCACTTCCAAAGTCAGCGCGCTGCCTTCCATTTTGAGCGCGTCATAGACCTTGGGCATTTGATCGCGGGGGAACTCCACGTCAACCACGGCACCGATGCACTGAACGATTTTTCCTTGAGCCATTTTTTGCTCCATTCAATTAAATGTGTGTTTCGAAGGCTTCGCTGTGAGATCAACCCACCGCCGCAGCGCCGGAGACGATTTCTGACAATTCTTTGGTGATCGCTGCTTGGCGAGTCTTGTTGTAGACGAGTTTCAATTCAGCGATCAGGTTGGTCGCGTTGTCGGTTGCGGCCTTCATGGCCACCATGCGAGCAGATTGCTCGGACGCCATGTTTTCAGCCACGGCCTGATAGATCAAGGCTTCCACATAGCGCTTGAGCAGCTCGTCGATCACGGTCGGCGCGTCTGGCTCGTAGATGTAATCCCACGAGTGCGAACCGGCATCGGCCTGCATGCGAGCGGCGTTGAGCGGCAGCAACTGATCAACCACCGGCTCTTGGCGCATGGTGTTGATGAAGTTGGTGTAGCACAGGTACACGGCGCTGAGCTTGCCTTCTGCGTACGCATCGAGCAGCACCTTCACAGGGCCGATCAGCTTGTTCAGGTGCGGCGTGTCGCCGAGCTGCGTCGCGTGTGCCACCACTTTGGCGCCGATGCGGTTCAAAAAGCCGAAGCCTTTGTTGCCAATGGCAACCGTCTGCACGTCCATACCAGCCGCTTGCGCGTCGCGAACTTTTTGAGTAACGATGCGCAGCATGTTGGTGTTCAGGCCGCCACACAAACCCTTGTCGGTCGTGACGATGATGAACCCGACTGCCTTGGCATCGTGCTTCTTCAAAAACGCGGGCGTGTACTCTGGGTTGGCGCGCGACAAATTGGCGGCAACGTTGCGCACCTTGTCGCTGTAGGGGCGAGCCATGCGCATGCGCTCTTGGGCTTTGCGCATCTTCGACACGGACACCATTTCCATCGCTTTCGTGATTTTCTTGGTGTTCTGCATCGAGGTGATCTTGCCTCGAATTTCCTTACCGACGGCCATGATGGACTCCTGGGTGTGAGTGCTTCAGGGCTTCAGACAAAAGACTTTTTGAAGGTCTCAATCGCGCCAGCGAGTTCGGCTTCAGACTTGCCTTCTTTGTCGAAGGCTTTGTCGGCTTCGAGTTTGGTCAGCAGGGCGGCGTGCTTGTCTTTCAGGTGAGCATGCAAGCCCAACTCAAATGGCAACACGCGCTTGATTTCGATGCTGTCGAAGTAGCCTTTGTTCACGGCAAACAGCGTGGCAGCCATCAAGCTGATGGGCAGCGGGCTGTATTGCATTTGCTTCAGAAGCTCGGTCACGCGAGCGCCGCGATCCAATTGCTTTTTGGTCGCTGCGTCAAGGTCAGAAGCAAACTGCGCGAATGCGGCCAGCTCACGGTACTGCGCCAAGTCGGTACGGATACCGCCAGACAGGCCTTTGATCAACTTGGTTTGCGCTGCACCGCCCACGCGCGACACGGAAATACCGGCGTTGATGGCGGGGCGGATACCGGCGTTGAACAGGCTGGTTTCCAAGAAGATTTGACCATCGGTGATCGAGATCACGTTGGTGGGCACGAAGGCCGACACGTCACCGGCTTGGGTTTCAATCACGGGCAGCGCGGTCAGCGAACCGGTTTTGCCTTTGACTTCGCCTTTGGTGAAGGCTTCCACGTAGTCGGCGTTCACGCGAGCTGCGCGCTCAAGCAAGCGGCTGTGGAGATAGAACACGTCGCCAGGGTAGGCTTCGCGGCCTGGTGGGCGACGCAGCAGCAGCGACACTTGGCGGTAAGCCACGGCTTGCTTGGAGAGATCGTCATAAATGATCAGGGCATCTTGGCCGCGGTCGCGGAAGTACTCGCCCATGGTGCAGCCGGAGTACGCCGACACGTATTGCATGGCGGCGGACTCAGAAGCCGATGCGGCGACGACGATGGTGTATTCCATTGCGCCGTGTTGTTCGAGTGCGCGCACCACGTTTTTGATCGACGAGGCTTTTTGGCCAATGGCGACGTAAACGCAGGTCATGTTCTGACCCTTTTGGTTGATGATCGCGTCAATCGCAACAGCCGTTTTGCCGGTTTGACGATCGCCGATGATCAGCTCGCGCTGGCCACGGCCAATCGGCACCATCGAGTCGATTGACTTGAGGCCGGTTTGCACAGGCTGGTCAACGGACTGACGTGCAATCACGCCGGGCGCGACTTTTTCGATCACGTCGGTCATCTTGGCGTTGATCGGGCCCTTGCCGTCAATCGGCTGGCCGAGCGCGTTGACCACGCGACCGATCAGCTCGGGGCCGACAGGCACTTCCAAAATGCGGCCCGTGCATTTCACGGTTTGGCCTTCGGAGATGTGCTCGTAAGCGCCCAAAATCACGGAGCCGACCGAGTCGCGCTCCAAGTTCAGCGCCAAGCCATAGGTGGGCTGGCCATCGGGAGCCACGCCAAAATCAAGCATTTCGCCTTGCATCACGTCCGAGAGGCCGTGCACGCGCACGATGCCGTCTGTCACGGAGACCACGGTGCCTTGGTTGCGCACATCGGTTTGGCCGCTCAAGCCTTCGATTCGGCTCTTGATCAGTTCTGAAATTTCTGCGGGATTGAGTTGCATCTCGATCTCCTGTTGAATGTGAATCTAGGGTTGTGGCGCAGCGCTTGGGGCAAAAGCCTTACGCCATCAACGCCGATTTCATGTGTTCCAAACGGGCCTTGACCGAGGTGTCCAACACCTCGTCGCCCACGACAACGCGCACGCCGCCGATCAGCTCTGCATCAAGCTCCACGCGCAAGTTCAACTTGCGGCCAAAACGCTTTTCCAAGCTGCCCGACAAACCCGACAGCGCAGCGGCATCCATCGGAAAAGCGCTGAAGACGGTGGCATCGGCCACACCGCTGTTGGCATTCACCAATGCGCGGAACTGCGCGGCCATCTCAGGCAGGGCTTTGAGCTTGCCGTTGGCAACCACTTCGGTGAGGAAGTTCGTGCCCTGCTGGCCCAGAGGCGCTCTCATCACGCCCTTCACCACCTCAAGCATTTGCGCGGTGGTGGTGCTGGGGTTGTCGGCAAAGCTTTGCAGTTGCGAATTTGCAGCAACCGCGCTGAGCTCTTCAAGCCAAGCTGAGGTGGATGACAGATCCGCGCGGCTGGCTTTGAAGAGCGCTTCGGCGTAGGGGCGGGCGATGGTGGCGAGTTCGGCCATGGTTTGCTACCGTTGGATCAAAGTTCGGCTTTGAGCCGGTTGAGCAATTCGGCGTGCACGCCAGCGTTGACTTCTTTGCGCAAGATTTGCTCAGCGCCTTTGACAGCGAGGGCAGAGACTTGATCGCGCAGGGCTTCACGCGCAGCCATCATTTGAGAAGCGGCATCGGCTTTGGCGGCGGCGATGATTTTGTTGGCCTCTTCAGTGGCTTTGCCTTTTGCCTCTTCAACAATTTGCTGGGCGCGGCGCTCGGCATCGGCAATGCGGCTGCGCACATCGTTGGCGGATGCGGCGCGCTCTTTGTCGATGTTGGCTTGCGCATCAGCCAAGGCCACTTTGGCCTTGTCAGCGGCTGACAGGCCTTCATGAACTTTGGCGGCGCGCTCGTCGAGTGCTTTGCGCAGGGGCGGCACCACAAACGACATCGTGAACCAGACAAAAATCAGGAACACGATCATTTGGATGATCAGTGTGGCGTTGATGTTCACGTGCGAGTCCTCACAACGGTGATGCTGGCGCGTGCCCCAGAGGGAGCGCGCAGCGATTCAGGAGCGACGTGGATTACTTGGCCAGGCGGGCGATTTGGCCCAGGAACGGGTTGGCAGTGGCAAACCACAGCGCGATACCGGTACCAATGATGAACGCGGCGTCGATCAGACCGGCCAGCAGGAACATCTTGGTTTGCAGTTCGCCCATCAGCTCAGGCTGGCGTGCGGCAGATTCCAAGTACTTGCTGCCCATGATGCCGATGCCGATACAAGCGCCAACAGCGCCCAAACCGATGATCAGACCAGCTGCGAGTGCAACAAAGCTAATGACTTCCATGATGGCTCCTAAAGGTGGAAGGTTACGAACAAAAAAACAAACGAAACGAAAACGAAACGGGTGCGCTGAACGAATCAGTGCTTGTCATGCGCTTGGCCGAGGTACACGAGCGTGAGCATCATGAACACGAAGGCTTGGAGCACGATGACCAAGATGTGAAAGATCGTCCAAGCTGTGCCTGCCACGATGTGCAAGAGGGCCAAGCAGATACCGCCTGCCGACAAGCTCCATGCGCCGCCAAGCAGGGCGATCAGCATGAAAATCAGTTCACCGGCATACAAGTTGCCGAAAAGTCGCATGCCATGGGACACGGTCTTGGCGACGAACTCGATCATCTGCATCAAGAAGTTTGGAATCCACAGGAATGGGCTGGAGCCAAATGGGGCGCTGAAGAGTTCATGAATCCAGCCGCCAAGGCCTTTGATTTTGATGTTGTAGTACACACAAATCAGCAGCACAGAGAGTGCCAAACCCATCGTGACCGACAGATCTGCCGTGGGCAGCACGCGCATGTAATCTTTGAAGCCCAAAGCGGGGCCGACGCTGTGCCAAATCGTGGGAATCAGATCCACGGGCAGCATGTCCATGAAGTTCATCAGGAAGATCCACACGAACACTGTGAGCGCAAGCGGCACCACGAATTCGCGGCTTTTTTCGTTGTGGACGATGCCTTTGGCTTGGCTGTTGACCATTTCAAACAGCATTTCCACGGCGGCTTGCCAGCGGCCGGGCACGCCGGAGGTGGCGCGGCGTGCGCCCATCCACATCAGCCAGCAGGCAACGATGCCGAGCGTGATCGACCAAAACACCGAATCCATGTTGACGACTGAGAAGTCAACAACCTCGGTTTGCGTTTTGTTTTGCAAATGGGTGAGGTGGTGAACGATGTATTCACCGGAGGTGGGCGCTGTTCCTGATGCCATGTTCTTCGTTAAATCAGCTTCAAATCGTTGGCTTTGGTTTAAACACCGCCGCCAACCAATACACCTTCATCGTCAACACCAGCCCAAGCAGCAGTGCCGGCCAACTGAGCCCCGGCACCAGCGCAGTGGCAAGCAACAGCATCGCCACGCTCAGGCCAATCTTGACCATTTCCCACACCATGAAGCTCATTGCTGAGCTGATGGCACCCACTTTTGCCAGCGGTGACGTCAGGCCACGCGCCAACACGGCCGCAGGAAGCGCAACAGTCAACGCGCCATAAGCCGCCGACCATCCCACCGCTGCTTCGCCGCTGATGAGCCATGCGCCCAACGCGATCAAGCAGCCTGCTGCCAATTGCCAAACCACCACCTTCCACGGCGAGAGTGCTGGATCGCGTTGTCGCAACTCAGCGGCCTCTTGCGCTGTCCAGCGCCGGGGTTCAGCCCGGTGCTCGGCGTCTCGCGCTTCGTCTTCGGCCCAAGGGTCCGGACGCTGCGCTGCGGAAGTTGCTGAATGCGGCTTGGAAAGCGACACAAGGCTCCTTCGGCGGTTTTTGGCAAAGACCACGATTATACGTAGTAACCCGGTGGTTACACAAGCTTGGGGTTTGCTTAACCCCTTGACCACGCTCGGGCACCGCGCTCGCTACATTCGCGGCATGCTTGAAATCTCAAAACTTCTTCACCTTTTTGCAGCCTTTTGGTGGCTGGGCGGCATGGGCGTGATGCTCTATGCGGTGCGGCCTGCTGTGCTCGCGCAGCTTGATTCGGCCCCGCGCTTGAAGCTCATGGCGGCGGTCTTGAAGCGTTTCTTCCTCGGCGTTTGGGCGAGCGTGGCCGTGATTTTGGCAACGGGCTTGCACCTCTACGGCGCGGGCGCTATGGCCGCATCCCAAGCCCGCAAGATCGTGCTGGCCGCGGGTGGCACGCCGAGCGCCGGGCTCCTGCCGCTGGGCTGGAACCTGATGATGGGCATTGGCTTTTTGATGATGCTGCTTTTTATCCACATCTACGTTGCGGGTTTTCGCAAGATGGACAAGGCACTCGGCGCAGGCGACAACCCGGCGGCAGCGGCCGCTTTGGCAAAGATGCATCCCTTCGTGGTGGCCAATTTCGCCCTCGGGCTGCTCGCAGTGGCTGCGGTGAAGCTTTTGAAGTGATTCTGATGCGATTTAAGCCCTCTGTCCTGGTATTTACATCATTTGTTGCTACCTTTTTGGTAGTGTTTGGATTGACAGGCTGCTCCACCGTGAACCCGCACTACAACCCCGCCAAGCCGCACCACAGGCCAGATGGCTTTCAAAACAACTACACCACGGCCACTGACAAGTCGCGCAGCGAGCTGATTCGCTGGACTTGGGAAGCACGCAAGGCGGGCTTGCCGAAGCCGCCACAAACGCCCACGCCCGAGGTGAAGGCGGATCTGGCTTTCGTCCGCGCCAACATCGGCGCAAAACAAGTGCCAGCCGCCACTTGGATCGGCCACGCCACCATGCTCGTGCAAATGGGCGGGCTGAACTTCATCACCGATCCGCATTTGACCGAACGCGCTTCGCCGGTGTCATTTGCTGGCCCCAAACGCGCGCAGCCGCCAGGCATCAGCCTCGCAGACTTGCCGCGCATCGACGTGGTGCTGCTCAGCCACAACCACTACGACCATTTGGATGAAAAGACCGTCTCTGTCCTGAATAAACAAGCAGGTGGCGCTCCTCTTTTTGTAGTGCCGCTTGGTGTGAAGGCCTGGATGGCAGACGTGGGCATCACGAACGTGCGCGAGCTGGATTGGTGGGACAGCTTCACGGTACCGTCTGCGAACGGGACAGCGCCGCTGGAAATTCACTTCACCCCCGTGCAGCACTGGAGCGCACGCGGCATCGGTGACCGGCGCGCCACGCTCTGGGGTGGTTTTGCGGTGTTTGCGAGCGACTTCCATGTGTATTTCAGCGGCGACACGGGCTACTCCAAAGACTTTTTGGACACCCAAGCCAAGTTCGCTGCGCGCCAAACGCCAGCGCTAGGCGGCGGGTTTGACCTCGCGCTGATCGCAGTCGGTGCCTACGAGCCGCGCTGGTTCATGAAAGAACAGCACGTGAACCCCGAAGAAGCCGTGCAGATTTACCAAGACCTGCGGGCCAAAACGGCAGTGGGCGTGCATTGGGGCAGCTTCAATTTGACGGATGAATCGCTCGACCAGCCGCCCAAAGACCTGGCCGCCGCCCGCAGCGCCAAGGGCTTGGCCGAGGCCGCATTTGGTGTGATGGCGATTGGCGAGACGCGCCGCTATCCCAAGCGACCTGCGCCCTGAACCTCAGAGGGTTTTGAACCGATGGGCGTAGGTGCTGCTCACATCCAAGCGCTCGCTTCGGGTTTTCAATTGCAGCTGAAGCTTGCCTGAAACGCTGCGCACCACCGAGCGCACGGCATTCACATTCACGATGGTGCCGCGATGGATTTGCCAAAACTGCTTCGGGTCTAGGCGCGCGAGCAGCTCTTTGAGCGGCGTGGTAATCAGCGCTTGGCCCTCTTCGGTCACCACCGTCACGTACTTTTGATCGGCTTGGAAGTAGCAGATTTCATCCACGGTGATGAGCCGCAGTTCCCGGCCAATTTGCACGGTGATCCACCGCAGCGGGCCTTCTTCGCCTTCGCTGGGCGCTTGCTGCTCGCGGATGCGATCCACGAGGCCGCCAAGATCCGCGGGCCGCTGGCCAATGCGCTGCTTCACCCGCTGGATCGCACGCACGAGCCTTGAGGTGTCGATGGGCTTGAGCAAGTAGTCCACCGCGCCTTCGTCAAAGGCTTGCACGGCGTATTGGTCAAACGCAGTAATGAACACCACATGCGCCTGCGCGCCCACGATGCGCGCCACTTCCAAGCCGTCAAGCCCCGGCATGCGCACATCCAAAAACACGACATCCGGGCGATGCGTGTCCACCGCCGCCAGGGCGGCATGGCCGTCGTGCACCACTTCGGCGATGTGCAGCGTGGGCCACACGCGGCTCAATTCATCGCGAAGCTCTTGGGCGAGCAGCGGCTCGTCTTCGGCAATCACGGCGGTAACGGGAGAGGTGCTCATGGGAATGGTTCAAAAAATGCTGAGGCCGGGCTGCGCGCATCAGCGCCAAGCTGCGCTGGCAAGCTGATCTGCACGCCGACGCCCGCGGTCGGTTGCAAGCGGGCTTGTTGCCCATGCACTTCGGCAAGCCGCTGTGCAAAACCGCTCAAATCCAGCGCCACCCAATCGGGCAAGCTCAATTCGATTTCGAGCACATCGCTTGCGATCTGCGCACGCAAGCGCCACTCACCCGGCTGCGACTGCGTGAGGGTGCGCAGCAGTGGCAAGAGCAATGCAGGTGCCAGGGCAGCACGAGAGGCTTCGCCATCCACCTCCATCCGCAACCTGGGCGGAAGCAAGGCTGCTTTCTCGGTGACTTTGGCAAACGCTTCCACAAGCGCGAGCTCCCTGCCCAGGCTGGAGCTGCGCGCACTCACATGCGGCTGCATGGCGCGCAAAAGCGCAATCAGATTCAGCAGCATCTGATCGGCTTTGGCGTCATCGGTGCCAACAGCATCGCGGATGCGCTTGAGGGAATCGAAGAGCAAATGCGGCTCCATGCGGGCCTGCAGGGCGAGCAGACGCGCCGCAGACAGGGCCTGAGCTTGAGCCTCACGCGCTTCGTGCGCAGCCCGCAAAGCGGCCTGGGCGCGCTGGCTGTTTTGCCAATACGCATAGCCCGCCACCACCAAAGTGATCGGCACAAGCACGGCTGAGGCCAGCATGCGGTCGTTCTTGGCATTCCAGTTCGCGTCGCCGCCGATGATGAGAGATAGCCACGGCCCAAAAATCCAAACGCCCGCGCACACCACGAAGGGCACACCAGCCCCGTAGCTCAGCCACGCGGGGTCACCGGCTCGCTGGGTTGCGCGATCCGCCCAACGCAGCCAGAGCACGGTAGGCACGCCAAACTGGAGCACGTTGTAGGTGAGCGAACGCGCCCAGGCGAAGCCTTCGGGGAAAAACACCGCCCCGCCCATGTTGGACAGGGTAAACATCCCGATCAAGAGCGCCGCCACGGAGTGCTGCCACTTCCAGGTGCGCAGTGCGTCCCACAGCAGGCGCAGGGGCTCCAGCATCGCTTGGGAAAAGGCGCGCAGGCTTTCGCGGGCACTCATGCAGCCGCCTCGCGCCAGGGCGCTTGCACCCGCGCCACCATGCCACGGGGCTCGGCAAGCGCCAAACTCAGCCGCGCCTCGCTGCCAAACATGGCCTTGAGGCGCAGCCGCAAGTTGGCCAAGCCCGTGCCACCGCCGCTGCTGCTGCCCATGCCTTTGCCGGTGTCTGCCACGCTCAAATGCAGGGTGCCACCGATGCGCTCGGCGCGCACGGTGATGCTGCCGCCTTCTACCAAGGGGCCGACGCCGTGCTTGATGGCGTTTTCCACCAGGGTGAGCAGGGTGAGCGATGGAATCTGCGCACCGCCCAGCTCAGTGGGCACGTCCACCTGGGTGAGGAGCCTGCCGCCCATGCGCACTTGGTGGATGGCCAAGTAAGCGCGCACGAGCTCGGTTTCTCTCGCCAAGCTGGTGTGCGCTTCCCGCAATGCGGGCAAGGCCACCTGCAGGTATTGCAGCAAATCACCGAGCAAGGCTTTGGCGGCAACGCCCTCGGTACGCAGCAAGTGCCGCACATTGGCCAACGCGTTGAACAAGAAATGCGGCTCGGCTTGGGCTTGGAGGAGCTGAAGGCGCGCGTCGTCAAGCTCCCGGCCCTGGCCACGCTGCTCGAGCTCGGTGCGCTCCAGCTCCATTGCGGCCATGTGTGCACGCGTGGCTTGCACCACGATGGCCACGATGGCGATGGCGTAGATCACATTCCCGCTGAACACGTACCAAATCATTTGATGCAGCCCGTTTTCGGACGCTTGCAC
>JAAFHN010000124.1 GCA_013298415.1 Comamonadaceae bacterium | reverse complement strand
CGCAACAAGGTGGGCACCGTGGTCGCACTCGCCGACAAGCTGGAAACCCTGGTGGGCATGTTTGGCATCGGCAACCTGCCCAGCGGCGACAAAGACCCCTTTGCCCTGCGCCGCCACGCGCTCGGCATCCTCAGAATGCTCACCGAAGGCGGGCTGCCGCTGCAACTCTCAGCCGTGGTGGATGCGGCCTATGCCGCGTTTGGCGACAAGCTGCCCGCAGACGGCGCAGCGGCCAAAGAAGCGCTGTTGAGCTTCGTCTTTGACCGCTTGGCCGGGATGCTGCGCGAGTCTGGCTACTCGGCGCAAGAGGTGGATGCCGTGCTCAGCGTGCGCCCGCCTTGGGGCGAGATGCAGCAGCGCCTTGCCGCCGTGCGCGCCTTCACCGCCCTGCCTGAGGCGCAAGCCTTGGCTGCGGCCAACAAGCGCATTAACAACATCCTGAAGAAGGCCGATGCCTGGCCCGAGCCTGGAGCCAAGCCTGAGCTGCTCGCCGAAGCCTCTGAAAAGGAGCTTTTCGACGCTATGCAATCCATAGCATCAAACATTGAAAAGACCTGGACAGAGGGCCAATTTGAGCAAAATTTGACCCAATTGGCAGCCCTCAAAGCCCCGGTGGACGCATTTTTCGAACACGTGATGGTCAACGCCGACGACCCGGCGCTCAAAGCCAACCGCCTGGGCCTGCTCAGCCAGCTCCACGCCATGACCAACCGCGTGGCTGACCTCTCCAAGCTGGCGGTGTAGCAAGCCAGCCATGAACGCCCAGCAACGCATCGACGCATGGACGCTCGCGCTGCATGAGCTGGCAGTGCCCCCCGGCTTGCCCAGACCGATGCGAGACAAGCAGCGCTCGCCACGATTGCCCGCTGGCGCGTTCAGCGCGGGCCGCAGAGCAGCGATGCCTACCTCGACCAGTGGCAGCGCGCCATCGAGGCCGGGCCGAGCGCCGTGGCGCAGCTGGTGTGCAACCCGAGCAGCCTTGCAGGCACGCTGCGCAGCATGTCGCCGCTTGCCGCACTCATCACACCCGCTGAGCGCGAAGCAGCGAGAAGACAAGCGCATGAGACTGCATGAGCGGGATGCAGAATCAACCCCATGAAACTCATCATTTGCGACCGCGATGGCACGATCAACCAGGATCGGGATGACTATGTGAAGTCGCCCGAAGAATGGGTGCCGCTGCCTGGTGCGCTGGAAGCGATTGCGCGGCTCAATCAAGCGGGCTGGCGCGTGGTGGTGGCCACCAACCAGTCGGGCATTGGGCGCGGGCTCTACGGCGTGGCTGAGTTGAACGCGATGCATGCCAAGATGAACCAACTGCTGGCCGAAGCGGGTGGCAGGGTGGATGCGGTGTTTTTCTGCCCACACACGCCGCAAGATGCCTGCGACTGCAGAAAGCCGCTGCCTGGCCTCTTTCGCCAGATTGGCGAGCGCTTCAGCGTGGATTTGCGAGAGGTGCATGCCGTGGGCGACACCTTGCGCGACATGCAAGCCGCCGTGGCCGCAGGCTGCCAAACGCACTTGGTGCGCACTGGCAAATCCGCCGAAGCGGGCTCGCACGAAGGCGCCATCGGCGTGCCGAGCAATTTGCCAGAAGGCACGCTGATCCACGCAGATCTGGCCGCATTTGCCGCACACTTGCTGGACGGTGCTTCTCAAAATTGATAGCATCACATGATGCAAATATCTGGACAAGACTGGAAAAACATCTGATGAGCGCCATTCCTGAGCACAGTACCGTTCGCCCTGAGCCTGTCGAAGGGCATCGCCGGGGGCTTCGACAGGCTCAGCCCGCACGGACGGTTTGGCGGATCTGAGGCACAGCCCCAATCAGGCAAAAAAGCTTTTCAAAAATGGCTCTCAACGCATTTCGATCCTGGCTCCACGCCGCTTGGTGCCTCATTTGGGTGATTCCCACGGCGTTTTGGATGCTGGCGGCTGCCCCGTTTGTGAACGGGCATCAGATGTTTTCGTATGCCAAGTTTTTCTTGGCGCGCGCCATGTATGGCCTGCGCAGCATCTGCGGCGTGCATTGGCAAGTCGAGGGCATGGAAAACCTGCCCGATGGCCCAGCGATCTTGTTGGTGAAGCACCAAAGCACGCTCGAGACCTTTTTGATGCCGCTTCTCATGCCGCGCGATTTGGCCTACGTGTTCAAAAAAGAGCTACTTTACGTGCCCTTTTTCGGCTGGGGCATTGGCCGCTGCGACATGATCCACATCGATCGCAAACGCGGCAGTGAAGCATTCGCCAAAGTGGTGCAGCAAGGCCAAAGGCTCTTGGACAAAGGCGTCTGGGTGATCATGTTTCCCGAAGGCACGCGCATCCCGCGCGGCCAAGCTGGCAACTACAAAACCGGCGGCACGCGCCTGGCAGTTGCCACAAAAACGCCGGTGATCCCGATTGCCGTGAACAGCGCGCTGTGCTGGCCGCGCAAAGCCTTCGTCAAAAAGCCGGGCATGGTGACGATTTCCATCGGCAAACCCATCCCGGCAATAGGCCGCGAGCCCGATGAGCTGATGCGCGAAGTGCAAGCCTGGATCGAAGCGGAAACTCAGCGGCTTGACCCCGAAGCCTTTGCCCGAAAAGCGCTGCCTGCTTGAAGCCCATGCACCTCCGCGCCTGGCTCAAAGACACTTTTGCCAAGCAGCTTTCGCTGTTTGAGGAGCCGCTTGCTGCGGCACCGCTGAAGCACAGCAGTCCCCAGCCCTCGACCCCCGATCCCCGGGCTCTGCCCAGCGACCCCCCGCCCCCGCTTTCCATCACCGAAGCCCTCACCCCCACGAGCTTCGCGCACCCGCTGGCCAATCGCCGCATCGTGCTCGGTGGGCAAGACCTGAGCTACCTCTTGAAGCGCGGCAAGCGCCGCACCATCGGCCTGCAAATCACGGCAGACGGGCTCTCGGTGAGCGCGCCGCGCCACACCGGCGTGCGCGAAATCGAATCCGTGCTGCTTGAAAAAGCCGATTGGGTGCTGAAAAAGCTCGCGGAAGTGCGCGAGAAATCCGCCAAACGAGAAGCGCAGCGCATCACCTGGGCGCATGGGGCTGAGCTGCCGTACCTGGGTAAGCCTATTCGCTTGGTGCTGGATGCAGAACACGCCTGGAATAAAGCCAACAAAGCGCAGCCTCAATTGGTGGTGCCCGAGACCGGAATCGAACCGGTTCAACTGCACCTCGGCCTGCCCAAAACCGCCAGCGAGCAACAAATCCGCGATGCCGCCCAAGCCTGGCTCATGCGACAAGCTACCCGCGTCTTCACCGAGCGGCTGGCTTTCTTTGCGCCGCAAATCGGCGTGCGCTACACCCGCATGCGCTTATCAAGTGCCGATACCCGCTGGGGCAGTGCGAGCGCCGATGGTGCGATTCGGCTGAATTGGCGGCTCATCCATTTGCCCATGCGCAGCATCGATTACGTGGTGGCCCACGAGCTGAGCCACCTGCGCGAGATGAACCACAGCCCACAGTTTTGGAGCGTGGTGGGCTCCGTGATGCCTGACTACGCCGCGCGGCGCAAAGAACTGAAGGCCGATGCGTCACCGAGGTGGGCTTGACCCAGAAACCGCAGTCGACCGCTTGCTTCCTCGATATGTGATTGGTTGAATACAAAAGACCCAAAGCCAGTTTTTTTGACCAAAAATTCAACAAAAACAAGCTCACAAAAGTCCCTACAAAGGCATGTAACTGAAAGTATCTCGGCAGCGGTTTCCGTGAGAATCCTGATAGGAAGGATTCGTCATGAATACACACGCAGCCCAGCCCACCTCAGTCCTGTCACAACCCTGCGGCCAGCCGCTCCAACGCCGCCGCTTGCTGCAAGCCAGCGCTGCCGCACTCGTGCTGCCCACGGCCATCACGAGCCGCGCGCAGACCGGCCCCATCGTGCTTGGACAGTCGGCCCCCTTCACAGGCGCTGCTGCGCAATTGGGCATCCAATTCAACAACGGTGCACAGCTCGCGTTTGATGCGATCAATGCCGCAGGCGGCATCGCGGGCCGCAACGTGGAGCTTCGCACGCTTGATGATGGCTACGAGCCCGAAAAAACCGCAGCCAATACCAAAACTTTTTTGAACGCCAACGTGTTTGCGCTCTTTGGCTACATCGGCACGCCCACAAGCCTTGCTGCGCTGCCCTTGGCAACCGAAGCCAAGTGTCCGTTTTTCGCGCCGTTTACCGGTGCGCAAGCCCTGCGCGAGCCCTTCAACCGCTACGCCATCCACGTGCGCGCCTCGTATTTCGATGAAACCGGCGTGATCGTGCGGCAAGCGCTGGCACTCGGCTCCAAGCGCATCGCTGTGTTTCATCAAAACGATGCCTACGGCAAAACCGGGCTCGAAGGCGTCACCCGCGCTCTTGCCGCAGCCAACGCCAAACCGATTGCAACAGGCACCGTAGAGCGCAACTCCGTCGATGTGGCCGCCGCTGTGAAGGCCATCATGGCCGAGTCGCCGGAGGCCATCGTGCAGATCAGCGCATACAGAAGCTGCGCCGCCTTCGTGCGCGAGGCCCGCAAAGCGGGCTTCGGCGGCACTTTCTACAACGTGTCTTTCGTAGGAACCACGGCCTTGGCCAACGAGCTTGGGAAAGACGCAGTTGGCGTGGTCGTGAGCCAAGTGATGCCCTTTCCCTATGCGCCGCACAAAGTGATTTCGGGGGAATATCTGGCCGCATTGAAAGCTGCCAACAAGCCCGATCTCGTGCCCAACTACAGCGGCATCGAGGGCTATGTGGCAGCAAGAGTTTTCGCGGAGGCCGCGAAGCGCAGCCGCGCTGCGTCGCGCGAATCCTTCATCGATGCGATTGAGGGCATGCGCAATTTCGATTTGGGCGGCCTGCTGCTCAATTTCAGCACCAACAAACACGTGGGCTCCCAATTCGTGGAGCTGACCATGCTCACGGCTGAAGGCAAAGTGCGGCGCTGAGCGCCAAAGCGCTCACCCGCACGAGGCAAATCTGGGATGATGCTGCGAGGAGATTCTTCGCATGCCAACTCACACAAGCCAGCCCGCCACGACGCTGCTTCGCTCGCACGCTCGCCTGAGCACCTTGCCCCTCGGGCTCGCCTTGGCATTGGGCCTGCCGCTTGCTGCCCTGGCGCAAACCGCGACGCAGTTGGCCACGCTAGCGCCAAGCCCCGCACTGCAACTCAAACGGGTCACGCTCAGCCAAGCGGGCATTGGCTACTTTGAATACGAGGCCCAGGTCAGCGGCTCGGCCACGCTGCAATTGCCCATCAAGCTCGATCATGTGAACGATGTGCTCAAAAGCCTGGTGGTGTATGACAGCGCAGGCGCATTGGGTGGCGTGAGTTTGGCGGGCAAGGAGCCGCTGGCAGAAGTGTTCAAAACACTGCCGTTTGACCCCAGCGCGCTCGTGAACACCGCAGACTTGCTGCGCGCCCTTCAAGGCGCGGTGGTGAATGTGGAGCTGCCGGGTGCCAAGCTGAGCGGCCGCGTGCTCGGCGTGGAAACCGTGGAGCGCAGCACGCAGCCCAGCAAGGGGCCAGAGAGCAAGGCCCCCATCCAACGCGTGAGCCTTTCCACCGCTTCTGGCCTGCAAAGCTTTGTGCTCCAAGACGCCCGCAAACTGGAGTTTGCCGATCCCGCTCTGCGCCGCCAAATTGAATCAGCGTTGCAAGCCATGGCCGCCAATCGCGGCAAGGATGGCCGCACGCTCGACATCTCGGTCACGGGCCAGGGCACCCGCACCGTGCGGGTGGGCCATGTGGCACCCGTGCCCATGTGGAAAACCAGCTACCGGCTGGCTGTGCCACCCGCTGGTGTGCAGGGCGCAGATGCCAATCAAGCCCTGCTCCAAGCCTGGGCGGTGGTTGAAAACCTAAGTGGCCAAGACTGGACAGGCGTGCAGCTTACCCTCACTTCAGGCCGCCCCGTCACGTTCCAGCAACCGCTCTACGACTCGGTATTCAACGAGCGGCCCACCGTGCCTGTGGATTTGCCGCTGCGCGTGTTGCCCAGAGCGGATTCGGGCGTGTTTGCTGGGGCGCGCAGCGAGAGTTTCATGCCAGCGCCAGCGATGGCAGCGCCGATGGCCCGGTCAGCTCCGCCGCCACCGCCTCCACCGCCTTCCCCTGCACCTGCCGCTCCCCGAGCATTCGCCATGCCCCAAGCCGTGCGCGGCGCAAGTGCAGACATGGCGCAGCAAGCCGAGTCGCTCGTCGCACTCTCCAGCAGCAACCTCCAAGCCGCCGCCAGCGAGCAAGACACGAATGCCGTCTACCGCTTCGGTGTGCCCATCACCGTCACCAACGGCCGCAGCGTTTCAGTGCCCATCGTGCAAACCCAAGTGCCTGCCAAGGTGATCGCGCAGCTTCAGCCGCAGGTGGATGCCACGCGCCCGCTGGCGGCTTATGAAATCACCAACAGCACCGCAGTGGGCTTGAGCCCCGGCGCGGTCACGCTCTACACCCAAGCCACCTCGCAGCAGGCCGGATCGTTTTTGGGCGATGCCCAGATTGGCAACATCCCAGCCGGGCAGTCGCGCTTGCTGGCCTATGCCATCCACCCCGGCCTGAGCGTGCTGCGCGATACGCCGATCAACCGCGAAGAGCAACAGCGCGTGGTGGTGGAGCGCGATCTCGTGGCCGTCACGTCAATCTTCGTCACCGAGCACCGCTACCGAGTGCGCAACACGGGCGCAACGCCTGCCGATGTGCTGATCGAGCTGTATCGCCCAGCGCCCAATGCAGAGCTGCGCGCGCCGAGTGCCAAAGTGGATGGCGACACGGGCCAAGCCTGGCGCTTGAGCCTGAGTGCCGCGCCGCAAACCACCACGCCCCACGCCCTGCAAGTGCTGCTGCCCCGCCGCAGCAGTGAAGCGCTGAATCGCCTGACCATCGAGCAAGCGGCCCGCTGGCGCGACGCTGCGAGCGATGTCACCTCCAAAGCCACGCTTGCTGAACTCGTGACCCTGCGCAGCGCAGAGCGCGATGCCCGCAACGCACTCTCGCAAGCCGAGCAGCGGGTGCGCGATGTGGAAGGCCAGCAAAACCAAACCCGAGAAAACATCCGCCCGTTGGAAGAGCGCTCCCCGTTGCGCAAACAATTTGAAGCCACCCTGGCCAAACAGCAAACCGAGCTGGAGCGCCACGTGGCTGCCCGAGCCGAAGCGCAAGAAAAAGTACGCATTTCCGAAGCCATGCTCACGCGCTTCTTCGATGCGCGGATGGGCTCCTAGAAACTGCTGGCAGGGCCCGCGGCCACGTCGCATACTTGAGGGTTAACACAACCACCCAG
>JAAFHN010000615.1 GCA_013298415.1 Comamonadaceae bacterium | reverse complement strand
GACTCCGCAGAAGTGCTGAGTTGACAACCAGTTTACTTATATGTGAACTGGTTGTCAAATAGCGGCTTCCTTACTTAGACTTTCTCGGTTTCGGTCGGGCCGCGACTCGGACTCCAACACTTTCCGCGAGGAGGAAGCGGGAATGGGATGGCGAGTCCAAGCTGAGATACGCTTGCCAAGCTGGCCGCTGCGCGCCAAGCCCTCCACCCAAAGCCAGAACCCGGAAACCATGCAAACCAAGCCCTTTGGCACCGCGCCACTCTCAGTCACCCCCGTTGGCTTTGGTGCGATGCACTTTGATGGCATCGACGATGAAAACGCCGTGGGCGCGCTGCTCAATGGCGTGCTGGATCTGGGCATCAACTTGATCGACACCGCTCGCGGCTATGGCAGAAGCGAAGAACGCATTGGGCGGCACATTGCGCACCGGCGCAGTGAGTTTGTATTGAGTACCAAGTTTGGTTACGGCGTAGACGGCGTGGCGGATTGGACTTACGAATGCGTGAAGCTCGGTGTGGAGCGTGCGCTGAAGACTTTGCGCACGGATTGGATCGACATTGGTCATTTGCACAGCTGCCCGCTGCATGTGCTGGCGCGCGGCGAGGTGCAGCAGGCGCTCGCCGATGCGGTGCAGGCTGGCAAGCTGCGGGTGGCGGCTTACTCGGGCGAGAACGCGGAGCTGGCGCATGCACTCGCCGATGCGCGGATTGGCAGCGTGCAGTGTTCGATCAGCTTGGCAGATCAGGCGAACTTGTCGCAAGTGCCGCCCGGGCGCGGGCAGGGCGTGCTGGTGAAGCGGGCTCTGAGCGGGCTGGCTTGGGCTCGCGCTGAGAGGCCGAATGAAGACTGGGCCTATTGCGAAGGCCAGTATTGGGATCGTTGGCAGGCGATGGGTTTGGCCGAGCTTTTGCCCGAATTGGCTTCAGATTGGGCGGGCGCATCGCTGCGATTTGCGGCCTTCCGGCCCGGTGTGAGCAGCGTGTTGATTGGAACCAAGTCTTTGAACAATTTGAAGGCCGCCATGGATGAGGTGGCGCTGGGGCCATTGCCCGATGCGGTCGACGGAGCCATCAGCCAACGCTTCCTGGATTGCGCTCAGGGCAATTGGCAGGGCATCGTGTAGGCATTCTTGAAGCAATATGGCCTGATTTGTACCCTGCCTCAGATAAAAACCCGGGTTCGCCCTGAGCTTGGTCGTTGAGCATCGGCGGGGGCTTCGACAGGCTCAGCCCGAACGGACGGTTTGGCGCATCTCAGGTGGGATGTCCATCAGGCGAAATGGCCGTACTGTCCATTTATTTTAAACATCCGTTGCTACATGAAACGTAGCAAAAAAACAGACGCTGAGAGCGCCTGTTTTTGCTTGGGGTAACAAAAGCCCAGCGATCAGCCGCGCACTTTCTTCAGGCTGTCCAGCACTGCGTTGACCACGTCTGCGCCAATCGTGGGGATGTGCTTGTCGTACACGGGTTTCACCTTCTCAAACATGCGGCGCTGCTCTGCGCCAGAGATTTCCGTCACCGTCATGCCGCGTGTTCGCAGGTTGGCCAAGCTCTTTTCGCCGAGCGAGCGGCTGGCCGCGCGTTGGGCTTTTTGGCCTTCCATTGCGGCTTCGCGCAGCACGGCTTGCTCTTGTGCGCTCAGGCCGTCCCACAGCTTTTTGCTGTAGAGGATCAGGAAGGGCGTGTAGGCGTGGCGGGTGGCGCTCACGTGTTTTTGCACTTCGTAGAACTTGCTGGTGTCAATCGTCACAAACGGGTTTTCTTGGCCGTCGATGGTTTTGGTTTCCAGCGCGGTGAACACTTCGCCAAACGCCATCGGCACGGCGTTCGTGCCGAGCGCTTTGAAGGTGTCTAGGAAGATGTTGTTTTGCATCACGCGCACTTTGAGGCCTTCAAAGTCTTCGGCCTTGGTCACGGCCTTTTTGCTGTTGGTCAGGTTGCGAAAACCGTTTTCCCAGTAAGCGAGGTTCACCAAGCCAGCGGCTTCGAGCTTTTGGTTCATGAGCTGGCCAGCGGGGCCATCGAGCACGGCATCGGCTTCGCGCTCATTGGCAAAAAGGAAGGGCAAGTCAAACACGCCCAGCTCTTTGATGATGCCAACCAACGGGCTGCTGGAGGTGCACACCATCTCTTGGGTGCCCGCGCGCAAGGCTTGCGTGGCAGGCAAATCGCCACCCGCACTGCCGCCCCAAAAGGCATTGATCTTCATCTTGCCGCCGGTTTTGG
>JAAFHN010000153.1 GCA_013298415.1 Comamonadaceae bacterium | reverse complement strand
TGAATTTCTCGAGGTTTTGATCGATGGCGGTGTTCATGAACATGGCCAAAATCGTGGGCGCAGGGCCGTTGATCGTCATGCTCACACTCGTTGCGGGGTGCGTGAGGTCAAAGCCGCTGTAGAGCAGTTTCATGTCGTCCAGCGTGGCGATGCTCACGCCGGAATTGCCCACTTTGCCGTAGATGTCGGGCCGCACGGCAGGGTCTGCGCCGTAGAGCGTGACGGAATCAAAGGCGGTGCTCAAGCGCTTGGCGGGCAAGCCTTCGCTGACTACTTTGAATCGTCGATTGGTGCGAAAGGCATCGCCCTCGCCTGCAAACATGCGTGTGGGATCTTCGCCTTCGCGCTTGAAAGCGAAGGTGCCTGCGGTGTAGGGAAAGCTGCCGGGCACGTTGTCCAGCATCAGCCACTGCAGCACTTCGCCCTGGTCTTTGTATTTGGGCAGGCTCACCTTGCGGATGGTGGTGCCTGAGAGCGTGGTGTGTGTCAGCTTGGTGCGGATTTCTTTGTCGCGAATCTTCACCACGTACTCGTCGCCCGCGTAGGCGTTTTGCATGGCTGGCCATTGGGCAAGCAGCTTGGCAGCATCTTTGTCGAGCGCGGCCTCGCGTTGCAGGGCGAGATCAATTGCAGCTTCAGCGGCGCGGGGTTTGTCGGGCTTACTCTCGGTGAGCATGCGGGCGGCCTCGCGCATGTGCTGGGCTTCTCGGGCCGTTTGCGCATTGACGCCTACGCGCCTTTTGTAGCTGCGCACAGATTCCGAAATGTCGGCCAAGTACCGGGTGCGCGAAGGCGGCACGATGGGCGTTTGCTGGGTGCTGTGGCGCGTGTTGACTTGGGGGAGCGCGCCGGGCTGGAAGTGCAAACCCAAGGCTTGCAGGCGCGGTTTCAACGCTTGGTAGAGCGCGGTCACCCCGTCGTCATTAAAGCGCGCAGCCATCGTGCCAAACACGGGCATTTGGTCGGGCGCAGTCGTCCAGGCCTCTTTGTTGCGCTGCACTTGCTTGGCCACATCGCGCAGGGCATCTGCTGAGCCCTTGCGGTCGAATTTGTTGATCGCTACGAACTCGGCAAAGTCGAGCATGTCGATTTTTTCGAGCTGGCTGGCGGCGCCGAACTCAGGCGTCATCACATACAACGGCACATCCACATGCGGCACGATGGCCGCATCGCCTTGGCCGATGCCCGAGGTTTCGACCACGATCAGGTCAAAACCCGCAGCCTGGCAGGCTGCGATCACGCTGGGCAAGGCTTGGCTGATTTCTGAGCCGAAGTCGCGGGTGGCGAGGCTTCGCATGAAAACTTTTGCCCCCACGCTCCCCACTTCGTGTAGTTCGCTGCCCCCCAAGGGGGTCGCTTTGGGAGAGCCCGGCCACGGCGCAATCGCGTTCATGCGGATGCGGTCGCCCAAGAGCGCGCCGCCGCTTTTTCGGCGGCTTGGGTCAATGGAGATCACGGCAATGTGCAGGGCATCGCCTTGATCGAGCCTCAGGCGACGAATCAGCTCATCGGTAAGGCTGGATTTGCCCGCACCGCCCGTGCCAGTGATGCCCAGCACGGGTGCGCGCGGCAAGACAGACGCTTTGTTTTTTGTAGCATCAAGTATTGTATTTACCAGGACAGAGGAGGTATTTACCTTCAAATCCGTACCTGAAGCCGCTCCCAAAGCCTCCAAATGCGTGATCAGCTTGGCAAGCGCTCGCCAGCTCGCCTCGGTGTGGCCTTGCAGCGCTTCCACACCCGCTGGCAAACGCTGCGTCAAGTCTTGATCGCAGCTCATCACCATCTCGCCAATCATCCCGGCCAGTCCCATGCGCTGGCCGTCTTCAGGGCTGAAGATGCGCACGCCGTGCGCGGCCAGTTCGCGGATTTCTTCGGGCACGATCACGCCGCCGCCGCCGCCGAATATGCGGATGTTTTCGCCGCCACGCGCTTTGAGCAATTGCGCCATGTACTTGAAGTACTCCACATGGCCGCCTTGGTAGCTGCTGACGGCGATGCCCTGCACGTCTTCTTGCAGCGCCGCCGTCACAACTTCATCCACGCTGCGGTTGTGGCCCAAGTGAACCACCTCTGCCCCCATGCCCTGCAAGATGCGGCGCATGATGTTGATGCTCGCGTCATGCCCGTCAAAAAGCGAAGCCGCAGTCACAAACCGCACCTTGTGCGTAGGCCGGTAGTTGGCCAAGGCTAATGTGTCGTCGGTGAGTTTTGTCATGCTTTGTCGTCCTGGGAGCCCACTCAGATCGCACTGAGATCAATTGACGTTACGTAACGTCAACTCACGCATTTTATGCACCCCCTGGCTCCTTCGCCGCGCTTGGGTTATCGTTATCGGTCAACGAGTCCTGCCATCACCAAAAAGGAAAACACCATGCTCCGCTCTGCTCTTGTTGCCGCCGTTCTTGCGCTTTCAGCCTCTGCTCAGGCGGCGATGGTCACAGATTGCTCACCCAATGGGCTTTGCTATTGCATCGAAGACGGCTTCAAGCCCTTGATCGCGAAAAACCTGGCAAACCTGCGCGCGATCATTGCCGAGGAGCGCGGGCGCGGCAAAGCGATTGGCTACCAAAGCCTGCCGCTTTCCACCTTGGGCGGCGGCTTTTTCAACATCAACCGCGACGTGGGCGCGCACACCAAAAAGCGCGTGGAAGCACGCTTTGGCGCGAACCAAACTTACCTGCTCGCCCCCGGCTCCAAGGAAGCAGAAATCCCCGATTTCAATGGCCAGCGCGCGGGTGGCGGCGAATACATGGTGATGTGGACAGCGCTTTTGGAAGGCGCTAACGGCATGGGCGACGACTTTGACTACGTGTATTTCGTAGGCCCTTCTGACTTCGCCGCCGCACTTGGCTTGACGGGCCAAAACGACATGGAGCGCATCAACCAAATCTACATCGAGCGCCTGATTTCAGACCCTGAATTCAAATCGGCCGTGGAGCGCCGCCGCGTGACGCCGCAGAGCTTTCGCAACTACTACGCGCTCAAAGCAGGGGTGAACGTGAGCTTGGGCGCGCACGACGAATGGGTGATCTTCAAAACCATCAACGACAAGCGCCGCGCATCGAAAGCCTATGGCACGGGCAACCAAATCCCAATGTGGTTTGACGGTCGCGGCACATCGCCTGCGGAGTCTGAAACCAGCACGTCGAACGGCTACATCGGGGCTTGCCCGGCGAAGTAAGGCCCCCGCCCCCATGCCCGCCGATCAATCCTCGTCGTCTTCGTCTGACTTCAGCGCGGTGCCAGGCATCTCGCCATCGATGTGCATCAGCACGTGCTTGGTGGCCCACATGGCCACAAGCATGGCGCTGCAAAACAAGAGCGCATCGGCGCTCGATGTGATGCTGGCAAGCGCAGGCCCTGGGCAGTAGCCAGCGAGCGCCCAGCCAATGCCAAAGAGCGCGGAGCCAGCGATCAGCCGCTTGTCTGCCGCGCGATCTGCGGGCGGCTGGTAGGCATCTGCCGCCCAAGGCGTGGCGAAATCTTTACCAGGCCGGGGCGTGAAGCGAAAGCCCAAAAACGTGACGACCAAGGCGCTGGCCATCACGAGCATCAGCGAAGGATCCCAGTAGCCGCGTGCGCCCTGCCAACTGATGCCATGCCAAAGCCCGGCCAGATTCAGAAAACCTTGCACTTTGGCGGGCTGCAACATGCCGGAAAACGCCAAACCAATGGCAAAAACCACGCCAGCTAGGGCTGCGAAGACGATTTGAATCATGGGGAACGTGTTTTTTGAGTGAAATTGAAGCTCTGTCCAGGTAAATACAACCTATCTCGCTATCAAATACAGAGCGGACGCAGTGAAGATGCCCGCGCCCATGAATACGCCCACAGCCACCATCGAGCGCCTGGACAGCCGCCCCAAACCACACACGCCATGCCCGCTGGTGCAACCGTTGGCAAGCACCGTGCCCACGCCCACCAACACGCCTGAGAAGATCAGCAAGCCGTTGCCACGTTGGATCGGCGTGGGCAGCGGCATCCACCAAAGCGCTGCGCCGCCCACCACCACCAAAGCCGCCAAAAACGCCCACCGCCACGGTTCTTGCTTGGGCGTGGCAAGGGCAGAGGCCGCGATGCCGCTCACGCCCGCAATGCGGCCAATCGAGGCCCAGAGCAACCACGCCGCCAAACCAATCAGCACACCACCCAGCAAGGCGTGCAGCGAGGGATGAAGTGAAAGCAAAAAGTTCATGGTGTGGATTGTCTTACGAGGCAGCCCTGGCCGACAGAGCCTTTCATGATGTACCGATGAACAGAAGCCGCGCCGATCCGCAGCGCGCCATCACGGCAGCCAGGAGCGCAGTTCCTGGAAGGCAGACAGCGAAGAGGCGTTGCGCCCACCTGTGAGCAGGCCCACATCGCTTGCGCGAACGCTGTCGCTGGAGAGGGACTGCGAATCGCCCCCGAGCGAGCCGCGCTCGGACACGGGGGCCGACCAACGCAAACTCAAGGCACCCGCAAAACACAGGCCCGCCAAAGCGTTGGCCTGCGCAAGCGAGCTGAGGCCAGTTGCGGCGGCAAGCTCTTTGAAATTCATCACCGTGCCACCGCCCAAGGCTTGCAACACCCGAAAGATCGCTGGCGACATGCTCTTTGCAGGCATGGGCGGCAAATCGAGCAAGCCGTACCTTGCCAGCCGATAGCGCATGGGCAAGAGGTTTTCTGGGCAGTAGCGGGCAAAGAGCCACATGGCATCCAGCACGCGCAGCTCTTGGGGATCTTGCATCGCTTGGGCAACAGGGCTCACGTGGCCGGAAGTGGGGTCGGGAACCGCATGCCAACCCGAGCGCGCGATTTCATCCAGAGTGGCCGAGGCATCCATCACCAAATTCATGTGGTCAAAGTCGACCCGCGCCACCAGCTTTTCCACGCTGCCCAAATGCCATTCACCCCGCAAAGGCAAACCCAGACGATAGCGGCGAAACACCTGGGCGCCCAGACGGTAGATGCCCAAATCGCGCCGCAGCAAGAGCTCCAAGCGCAGCAGCGCGGCCAATACTGCGGCCGAGGTTCCGCTGCTGCCATCGGTGGACACACGTGCGCCACTTGCAGCCTGGGCTGGGAGGCTCAGGCAAGCATGGGCAACAGGCAGCTCGGTTGCCGAGGCCTGCGCCCTCTCCTGCCATTGCGCCAGCGCCTCAGCTGAGAGCAAATACGCATCGGCCTGTGCCTGAGCTTGCGCATCTGCCAGCACCCGCCATTGGGGGCGCCAGCGTGCATCGAGCGAGCGCACCACATCGCCGACGAGTGCCACCACGGGCGCGTCAAATCCGAGCAGGCAAAGGCTAAGCGAGGGGCGTTCCATGGGTGCTTCGGTGTGGGCTTAAGCGACTAGGGCTGACGGATCAGGCCTCAACAGGGCCAAATCGCTCAATCCACCTTGGCGCCGGAAGCCTTCACCACTTTGGCCCACTTCTCATGCTCGGCAGCGATGTGCGCGGCGAACTGCTGCGGCGTGTTGCCCCCGGGGATTGCGCCTTGGCTTAGCAAGCGCTCTTTCACGGCCGGCGTGGCCAAGGCTTTTGACACCTCAGCTTGGATGCGGCGCACCTGATCGGCAGGCATGGCAGCAGGCGCGAGCAGGCCAAACCACGAACTCGCCTCAAACTCCTTTAAGCCTGCCGCTTCTGCCACCGTGGGCACATTGGGCAAGGCATCGCTGCGCTTGCCGCTCGTTACCGCGAACGCGGTGAGCTTGCCCGAGCGGATGTGCGGCAAAGCGCTTGGCAAGTTATCGAACATCACATCCATGCTGCCGCCCACCAAATCCAGCAGAGCCGGGCCAGAGCCGCGATACGGGAAATGCACGAGGTAGCTGCCCGTCATGCTTTTGAAGAGCTCACCGGCCAAATGGATGCTGGTGCCGTTGCCCGAGCTGGCCATGTTGAGCTTGCCGGGGTTTTTCTTGGCGTAGGCAATGAAGTCGTTCACGTTTTGAATATTGAGCGAGCGCGCTTTTTCCGCATTCATCACCATCACATTGGGCACATAGGCCACGACCGTGATCGGCGCGAAATCCTTGATCGGGTCATATGGCAGCGTGGGATAGAGCGCGCGGTTGATGCCGTGCGTGCCAACAGTGCCCATCAGCAACGTGTGGCCATCGTTGCTCTTGGCAACTGCCTCGCTGCCGATGTTGCCACCCGCACCGGCGCGGTTTTCCACGATGAAGCTCTGGCCCAGGGCCTTGGTGAGCTCGGGCGCGACAGCGCGAGCGAGCAAATCTGTGGTGCCACCTGGTGCGAACGGCACCACGATGCGCACTGGCTTGCTGGGCCAGGCTTGTGAAAACGCTACGCTACTTGCAGCAACAAATGCAACAAATGCTAGGACAGAGGTGCAAAAACGTCTAAAAATCATCGCCATCGTCTCCTTCGAGTGCCCCACAGCGTATCCGCACTTGGGTTGAAAGCAACTGCCCTGCCACCAAGCCCAGATCAAGAGCCAGTTCATTGCAATGC
>JAAFHN010000452.1 GCA_013298415.1 Comamonadaceae bacterium | reverse complement strand
ATGCACCGCGCCCCCAGCGGATTCAGTTGCAGCCTGAAATTGCAGGTACGTCACTGTCGCGCCCGCAGTTGAAAACTGATCTGTTTGACCGGGATAGCTCCCGTGCAGACTCGCTCCGCCCAGCACGCGGCTCAACCGGGCGATGGGTTCTACGATCCATATGCGGGGCAAGGCTCTTATGCGCCCCGATTCCAGCAGCTCTTTGAAGCCAGCAAAGATGCCCCAGGCCAAGTCGCCGCGAGCGGTGGGCACAACGATGTCGCTGGGCCAAACTCCCTGATCCACACACTCTTGAGCGATGGGCTTATAGCCTTCGATCGCCACGGGGGCGCTCCCTAGCGCGGGCAGGCTGTAGTTGGTGAGCGCTAAGTAGCCAGCGCGTTGCGCCCGCTCTCGCACAAACGACCATCGGCTGTCATTGTCAGAAAAGCCGCTGCAATCCGCGTCACACGTGCGCAGCAGGTTTGCAAAGGGCTCTGCGAGGTGAGTGTAGGCTGCGACTTCACAGCGCAGGCCTGCAGCCTGCGCATACATGGCGGCTGAAATGGCCGCGTTGCCCGAAGACGCAAGCACGACCGTGTGCGCGCCCGTGTCCAGCGCTTGCGTGATGCCAAGCGCCGACATGCGATCCTTGTGCGAACCGCTGGGGTTGCGCGATTCATCCTTGATCCAAACCTCAGACACCCCCGCTTTGCGAGCCA
This sequence comes from Comamonadaceae bacterium, assembly GCA_013298415.1. Lineage (GTDB taxonomy): Bacteria > Pseudomonadota > Gammaproteobacteria > Burkholderiales > Burkholderiaceae_C > JAAFHN01. The sequence goes on along the minus strand of JAAFHN010000452.1, from coordinate 2,353 downwards.
GTTCGGGCGCGTCGGTGCAGGGGGTGCGCCCTTCTCCCAGCGTGAATGGAAAACGATAGGGTTGCCTTACGGTGTCGCCGGGTGGCTGTGCATAGTCAACGCGCAGACTCACGTGAAAACCCTGTGCCGCACAGGCGTTGCAGGCCACGGCCGCGCTGGCGGCGGCGAATGCTGAGTCGCAGCGAAGACATCGAAGCGCGCTGTAGGCCCTTTGGTAGGGCTCCGTCGCACGAGCGATTTCGTCGGTCGTGATGGGCTCTGTGGCGAGCGGCCGGTAGCACTGGCTCATTTGGATCGGGCTTTGTCCTTTCAGCTGATCAATGTAGGGAATTTTTTATAAAAAATTTGATTTCAAAATACTCGAATGAAAAGTAAAATTATCACCTGAGCGGGAGACCTTCATGCAGTTCACAGAGATCGAAACCTTTCGCGCACTCATGCGCATGGGCACGACCCATAAAGCCGCCCAGCTGTTGGGGGTCACGCAGCCAGCGGTGAGTCAGTCCATCAAGCGACTTCAAAGCCAATCCGGGATCACGCTGTTTCAGCGGCGCGCAGCTCGGTTGATGCCCACGCCGGAGGCCCATGGGTTGATGGCTGAAGTGGAGCGAGCGTTCATCGGCATGGACGCAATCGCTCATCGCATCAGCAGCCTGCGCCAGGGTGGGGTAGGGCGCATGGAGGTGTCTTGCTACCCCGCGTTTGGGCTTGGATTCATGCCTCGGGCGCTGGGGCGATTTCAGCAACACCTGTGTACGCAACCCGGCCAGCCGTGGCCACAGGTTTCCCTTCAGATACTCAGCTCCAAAGACGTTCGTGAACGCGTCAGCATGGGACTTTGTGACTTTGGCCTCATGGCGGATGAATTGCCGTTGCAGGGCATCGACCACTCCAGCTTTGCCAGGATGAAAGGCGTTGTGGTCATGCCGCCGGGCCACGCGCTGGCACGTTTTCAAAAAGTCACGCCGCGCCAGTTGGCCGAAGCCCGCTTCATATCCCTCAATCCCGAAGATGCCTCGCGAAGGCGACTCGATGCCGCGCTGGCCGCGCTGGGACTCAGCGTGCAGGTTGCGTTGCACACACCCTACGCAGCGAGCGTTTGTGAGCTGGCACTCAACGGCCTTGGCATCGGCCTTGTGAACCCCATCACTGCGCTCGACTATGTTGCGCGCGGTTTGGTCATCCGGCGCTTTGCCATCGATGTGGAGTTTGTGTGTGTGATGGTTTTACCGGCCGGCAAGGTGTTGTCCGGCACCGCGCAGAGCTTTCTGTCTGTGATGCGCCATCAGCTTGCCGACGATGAGCAACAGCTCGGGGCATTCGCGGTGGCACCACACTGACTCGCCACAAAGGCTCAGTGCAGGTCGTTACCCTTCAGGCAGCGCAGCGCGAGCCACTGCTCAAGCTTTTTCCCGAGCCAGACCCCTAGGCTCAGAGCCAGCGCGAACGCCGCCAGACAGACCGGATCAGCAAGCCGCGCCATCATTTGCCTGGGCTCGCTTCAATGGCAGTCAGCACATACGCACCTTCGCGCTGCTCCGCAGTGAATTTGATCTTCGCGCCGACGTTGGCCCTGTCCAGCAGGCTCAAATCGCGAACTTGGAACACCATCGTCATTGCAGGCATGTCCAGGTTTTTGATTGGGCCGTGTTTGAGCGTTATTTTTTTGGCATCTTTGTCCACTTTTCTGACCTCGCCATCGCTCATCTCCACCGCAGCAGTTGGTGAGGGCGCAGCAGCTGACGCAGTGGCCAGCGGTGGGTGTTGATGTGTTTGGCTTTGAGCGGCAGTGATGCCAGCGCCCAGCAAGGCGGTGAGGATTGCGGCGATTGCAAAAGAAGGCAAGTTCATTTGAGACTCCAAGAGAGGATGAGAAAAGGGGATTGAGGCCGATTGTTGAGCTACTTGGTTGATGCCGCACTGACGCGAATCTTGCCAACCATTCCGGCTTGGTAGTGCCCAGCGATCAGGCATGCAAAATCAAAGTCGCCTGCACGGTTGAAATGCCAAACGATCTCGCCGCTCTTGCCGGGCGCGACGTGGGCCATGTAGGGCTCGTCGTGCTCCATGTTTGGGTGCTTGAGCATCATCTGTGCATGGGCATCGTTTTCCTTTTTGGTACCAATCACAAACTCGTGCATCACCTTGCCAGAATTGGTGACCACGAACTTGATGGTCTCGCCTTGCTTGATGCTGACCACATCGGGCGAGAAGCGCATGTTGTCGCCCATGCTGATGGCAATGGTGCGCTTCACGGCCCTGGTATCGCCCGCAATGCCCCAATCCTTTTGCTCTTTGGCGGCCGTGGCCTGGGGTTTGTCATGTGGTTTGTTGCCATGCGCAAATGCGGCAT
>JAAFHN010000006.1 GCA_013298415.1 Comamonadaceae bacterium | reverse complement strand
AACACAACTTGGAGCCGCACGCTGCCGGAGGCACGCAAGCGATCATCCGGCACAACAGAAACGGGCGGCCAGATTCGACCAACGCAACGAGCGAAAAGCGCAGAGATCAGCACCAATTCGGCCACAAACACGGCCACCGCCCAAGCTGAGCCACCGAGAAAAAACTGACCAAACGCGTGAACCGCCCGATGGCTCACATACATGGCACTGCAAAAAGCAGCAAGCAAAGCCAGCGCAATGGCAAACGCAGCTTCGTCAAAGCGCCCCACAGCCCAAGCCACCAAAACCATGAACATGGAGAGGCTGATTTGGCCATTGAGGGTCGGCTCAATACCCATGCAGATCAGTCCAAAACTGAAAGCAAAACCGAGAATAGCGAACGAGAATCCCGGGCTGCGCCAAAGCGGCGATCGCGCAAATTCCTGCGCGAAATCAAACGGCTTACCGCGCGCGTAAGGCACCGTGGGCGCGCCCTGCCCTTCTTTGCCCCAGCGATGCCGCCACGCAGCCAAGAGCGCGAGCGGCGTCATTTTTCGAGTTCGCGCACCAACCAGCGAGACAGTTTGTCCAAATCGTAGCTGGCCTGTCCGTGCGGATCGTACTGAAGCACGGGGCGCTGAAACGCCACCGCTTCGCGCATGGCTTCATCGTAATGAATGGGAATCGCAGAAAGGGCGCTGCCCACTTGTTGCCGAAGCACAGCGCTCACGTCGCCCGCGAATCGATCCGCGGCATCCAGCTGGTTAACCAGATAAATCGCGGGCGGCGCGGTTTCGCCGCCGAGATCTTGCAGCATCGCCTGCAGAGAGCGCACGGTGGCATAAGAGCCAGCATCCGCGAGCAACACCACCAGGAGCAAGTCGCAGGTCCGCAGCACTTGGCGAAGATAGGGAGAGGGCCCCGGCGGCGTATCGACCAGCACCAGACCCGAATCCTTGGAGACCTGCTTAAGCCCCTTGGCCAGCCAGCCGGGCTCGCTCGAGATGATCGCCTCCATGGCCTTACGCTCTTCGTGAGACACCACGCCGTAAGGTACGCAATCCACGCCCCACTCAGAACGCAAGGCCGCGCCTCGCCAAGACTTGTTGGCAAGGGTGCGTTGGCAAACACCATCAACCACGCTCCCGCCCACGCCCAAGTGCCAAGGTGCTGCACCCTGTGGATCCAAGTCAACCACCGTGACCCCATCTCCCCAGCGTTTGGCCAGCGCGCAGGCAAGGTTGACGCAGACGGAGGTCTTTCCGACCCCGCCCTTCATGGAGATCACGCCGATCTTTGTCACCGGCGGTTGATTCCAAGTCGCGCGCCGACTCCCACCCGAGCAACACCCGCTTCCGTTGACATGATTTCTACAGGCGCAGGCTTTTTCGTGAGCGCCTGAAGTCTTGCTTTGGCCGAGCGCGGGGCAGCCTTTGGTACAGGCGTCGGTTCAGGCTTTGCACGCTCCACAACCGACTTGCGCGAGAACAACCCTAACGTCGCCTTGATGGAGTTGACGCTTGGGGCGGTGGACGGTTCGGCAACCTGAGTCGGTACCGGCTTTGCACGGGGAGTCGGTTCGGCTGGGACTCCGACCGCCAGTGGAACGGGGATCTGCGCCGTTGTCTTTGCTTTTCGAACTGGCACAGGCTCTGGCGGTGTAGACGCTACTGGCCACCGACTTTGCTGCTCTTCATCCACTTCGAACACACTCACTGTCTCTTCATCGCTCATCGGGCGGGCGTCTTGGCGCGCTCCCGATGAGACGGCACCGGGGGCGCCGTGAGCGTTGCGAGGGCCGAGCCGTGATGCGGGTGGTGCAAAGCCGCTGCCGTTTCGGCCGCTGGAGGTCGCGAGTTCGCCCCGCGCATCACGCAACCCAGCAAGCGCGCCAAGCATTTGAGAGCCCCGCCTGGCTGCAGATTGAGCGGGTTCATCTTGTTGCGCTTCGCGCTGCATGCGCCGCTGCTTTTGTGCTGGCTCAAGCGACACGCGCGCGCCGCTATCGTCTCCAGATGTCGAGGCCAGCAATGGCCAGCGCTGCTGCGCTTCTGACGCACGGCGCTCAATTTCCTGCGTTGGGCTGTTTCTCGGCGCCGTACTGGGCTTCAAGGAGCGAAACGCGGCGGTCATGCGTTCGGAGTTGACCATATTGCTGATCCCCAATTCAAGAGGCCGCGCTCACCTGGAAGCACAGGCGCTCCAGGCCCGAACGACCCTCGTCGAGCACGAGATCCAAGTCGGCGTTTTCGCTCAAGCCTCGCAGCAGCGCAGCGTAGAAGCCCCGCATCAGCTCTGCGGCAAGCAGCAGACGTTCCGCGCCCAAAATTTCGACGAACGGGCCATGATGGTGGATCACTTCCCAGCCTTGTTTGCCTTCTGCAAATTCAGTTTGCCCCCAATCGTCCCGCTGCCAGACGGACGAAAGCGCCTTGGCGATGTCGTCAAAATCGGCGTCAGGGTCGATGCTCGCGGTCACGTCGGCGGCCCAGCGCTCGCCCAGCTGATACGCCCACGACAGCGCCCATTCCTCATCGGCCGCCTCCGCGATTTTCAACAGCAGATGCTGCAACAGGGAACCCCGCCATCGCTCGGCGCGACTCCTGCTGACATGGCCATACAGAGAGGTATCTAGAGGCATTTGTTCTCGCAAACCCGTAATAGTAATCAATTGTAAGTCGCCTGATACGCATAGTTCCCGGGCATCAGGCTCTCAAAAATCAACGCGTATCGAAAATCATCGAGCCGCTTCAGCGTAGGCTGCACCATCCCAGCCTTGGTGCCACGGATGCTCGGGGTCAGCCCGCGCTGCGGCAGCATCAAAATCACTGTACCGCCTTTGAAGGGCTGCTCGCCCATGATGGTCACATTGAACTCAGTACGTTTTCCGCTGTTGACCGAATCCACGCGGAACCGATGCCGATCACGCCACCACTGAGCGACTTGTGAACCACTCGCGATCCAAGCGCGGTCGCTGAAGCGCTTCAAGTGCGACACATACGCGGGAAACGCCACGGCCAACGGGCTTCCTGCGCCGAAATTCTGAGTATGTACGCTCAAAAACCCAAACGCGCCAGTTTGGTAAGCATGATCAAAATCGTCGATCATGAGCTTGGCCACCTCCTCGCCTGTCTTGGCTTGGGCCAGCAGGTTGATATCGTCTCGCTGCGTGCGAGGCAAGACCACCAAGTCCTGCTCGACTGGTAAGTCGTTGATCTTCGCCATCAAAGGCAGTCGTGACTCAGTGCGTTCTGGGTCAGCCGCGTGGTATCGGATACCGTGCTTCAGGAGCAGCGCTTCGGTGTTTCCGTCGTATCCTTCAGTGGGTGCGCGAAAGCCATCCGCTACTTTGGCGTCTGGGCTCATAGCGCTCAGATCGGCAATCATGTTTTGGATGCGTTTCTCCTGCAAGGCGGGCGCTTGACCTTTGAAGCCGATGTGGACTTCGGCGTGATAGCCCAGCTCAAAATCGCGCGCCAATTGCTTCAGCACGGAGGGAAACTGGCGCGCTTCACTGGTGAGGACGTAGAAAGTGGCGGGCAGTCCCGCGTCTTTCATGAGCGACGCAAAGTACAAGCTGTTCGGAAAGCCTTGCTCGGTGTCCATCTCGGTCACATGAGCAGAGCGTTTACCGCCCGGCCAGGCCGATCTCACCACGGCAGGATTGCGTTGTAGCCAGGCCATCGCATCAGCGAACACCTCGTGGGGCACCAACGGGTGCGATTCCCAATTGCTCTCGGAAAAGCCCAGAACCACAGCGCGGCTACCGGTGTTCTCCTGCTCCGAAAAGACGATAGCGCCTTCGGCGGCTCGCGCGTCCTCGGGGGTGCGCGCCCAGCTCATGAACCGCCCCGCCACCCACTCACCGCGCATTCGCAGCAGGGGCTCAGAGGTCTTGCTCATCCAAATCCGTGTGCCTGCGGGCACCGCGTGGCTCACCGGGGATTCACCCGTGAGGATCAGCTGCCGCGCATCAGAGTCTGCTGGCAGCTCACCGACGACCGTCGCCCCGAGTTTCTCCAAAAAATCCCATCCGACCCATCCGCCGGCTTGGTTGCGGGTGCCCGTGGCCCAGGTAGCGAGCACAGAACCGCCTTTGGCGCGGAAAGCCAAGATGCTGGCACGCTCAACATCGCTCAGCGCAACGGCCGACGGCAGCACCAAGACGCCCTCTTTGAGCCGATCTAGGGCCTCCGGCGAATTGAGCGAGGTATGTGCGATCTTCTTCGCACTGAGGAATTGCCTCCAAGGCCGCAGAAGGGTTTCATAGTTCCCTCCGGCTTGCTGAAAGAAGGCCTTCGTCCCTTGCGCTTCGTACAGGTAGACGGCATCGGTGCTGCCCCGCAAAAATGCAAACCGCCCATCGGTGCCTATCGTCGGGGTGCGCCAGCCCAGCAGCCCCATCGTGATGATGAAGAGCACAGCTGGGCCCAGTATGCCGATGATGGTGATCGTAGGCAGATAGGGGCCGATCCGATTAAACGGCGACCGCGGGCGAATCTCGTTTTGGCTCATGCGTTCAGGTGAGAGCGTGTCGGGCTAGGGCCAAGATCTCAATGCGCCGCCGTCGGAGCCTCGGCCGGAGCTCCAGGGGTGTATCGACGCAAAAAAATCGGCTCTAAGCCTGCTTTGTCTGAGAGAGCTTTGTTGTCTTTTTTGCCTTTGGGCTTTCGCTTGTCGCGCAACTTGAACGCGGCATACGCTGCCACCCCGATGATGACCGTGCCGATGGTTGTGGTCAGAATCACAGTTGCAAGAATTGAGATCAGATCCATATCAAAGTTTTCCTTCGCGGTCCAATTTACCCCAGGTCATGGCAGCGCCTCGCCATTCTTCAATGGTGGCAAATACTTTGGAGATATCAATGATAGTAATGTAAAACAATCTGAACAAAACAGCGTAAAAAATCAGCACAGGCTCCTCATCTTCGATGATCACACAATAGGCTGCAGCCACCACGTCCAAAATCGTCAATTGCACCCACCAATAAAAAAGCAAAATGGCAACGCCGTACTGCAATCCGACGTAGCAGAAAAATATTGTGCCGACGAGATTTGACATCGGCCAAATGATTCCCTCAAACAGCATCACCCACAGGATGAAGCAATTCACACCGGCCTTTCGAGGCTGCCAAAGCGACTCGCTGTGCTTGGAGGTCGCTTGCAAAATCCCTCGGGTCCAACGGTAGCGTTGCTTCAACAGATCCAAAAGGCGGCTAGGAGTTTCGACCCACGCCACGGCCGTGGGCTCGTAGGAAATGTGCCAGCCTTTGACCAAGAGCTTCAGCGTCAGGTCACAGTCCTCGGCGAAGGTGTCGTGATCGTAGCCGCCAACCTCTTGCAGCACGGATTTCCGAAACATACCGAGCGGTCCTGGAATGATATTCACCGAACGCAAGAAACTTTGTGCCTTGCGAGCCATCGCCAAGCCCTCGACGTATTCAAGGGCTTGAATGTTTGACCAGACGTTTTCGCGGTTGATGACCTTCACATTCCCGGCTACCGCCCCGATTCGCGGATCATCAAAGTGGCGTACACAGGCACGCAGCACGTTGGACGACATCTTGGAGTCGCCATCCATGTTCAGAATGAACTCACCGCGTGCCTTGCTCATTCCCGTGTTGAGCGCTTCTGCTTTTCCACCGTTTTTCTTCGTGATCACGCGCACCGGGACATGTGTAGACTCGTTGGCAACGATCAGCGCCTTTTCATAAGTGTCATCGGTCGAGCCATCGTCGATCACGATGATTTCGTAATTGGGATAGTCCAGCATGAGCAAAGAGCGAATGGCCGCTTGGATCACCACGCCTTCGTTGTAGGCCGGAACTACCAAAGTCACCATCGGCAAGGATTTTTCGTCGCGCTCAACGATTATAATTTCACCACGCTTGATGGACTCCAAATGGTCCATGAAGGAATACAAAATGATGATCGCATAGCGAATCACCAAGATTGCCAAAAATGACAAAAGGTACACGCTGATGACCGTCAGCACGTAGCTCTCAAGCAAAAGCGCGAACGAGCCTTTCGACTCCACCACCGACTGGTAGGAATAGCTCAGCAGCACGCCAAGCGCAACGATCACGCTGAAGGCAAGGGCTTGACCGATTCTGCGGTTCATGTTGCGACGCGCTCGGTGGCGTTACTCAGTCCCACAGGCGCTCTGCAGTGAAATAAGCCGATCGCGCGCGGTAGGGCACGCCATCCCGTCGGCTTCCCATGGCCCAAAAACTCGCGCCCAAGGCAATATCTTGCGTTACCCAGCGCTTCGCTGCGATCGAGCCGCTCCAGCTTTGACCGGCCTCGCCCGTGATGCGCCAGCCGCGTTGCAGCGAGGTGTAGAAGTACCAGTCGGGCTCGCTCCATTCGGCGAGCACGCCTGCATTGAACGCGGCATAACCGGTGGCCGGAGACCAGTAGTTGGGCGTGGCGAAACTGACGTGGCGCGTCTCGACACTCAGCACCGGCTTGAAATGCTGACCAAGAGGCCGCATGCTCGGCCAGTACCGGATCGCAGAAGTGGTGACGGTGTTGCCGTCGGAAACCTTGCTCACATCAAAGCGCGCATTCACCGCGCCGAGTGAAAACGCTTTCGTGCCACGCACACCAACACGGTTGGCCGTGATGCCGTTGGCCAAGCCATTGGCGTTGTTTGAAATGCGCGCCCAGTTCACCCGGCCAATATCCATGACCAAGGGCAAACCGCCAACCTCAACGGCGAGATTGCCAAACACGGTTTTGCCGTTGGTGCTCAGCTCAACCTGCGGACGGAAAGACCTGTCCATGGCTTTGTAACGCACGGCCGCGTCGCCCTGGCGGACGAGCAATGCTGGGTTTTCGGTTTGGAATACACCCGTTTCCACCTCCCAGACATTTGCCATGCTGGCATCGCGCCAGCGGTGGTTCAACACAACTGATCGGCTCTCGGTATCCGAACTGTCTCGCGTACCGCCTGCAGTGATCGTGGTGCGTGGCCTGAGCTCACGTTGTAGCAGGCGCATTCCCTGAATCGCATCAGGATCTTTGGGTTTACTGCGCAGCACATCGGCGTACTCGGCAAAGGCCAAATGGTCGATGTTTTGCCAACGGTACACATTGCCAAGGCCCAGCTGAGCCTGCGTTCTATAGGCAGTCGTCAGCAAAGACTTGTAGACCTCAATACCCTGCTGCAACTGCCCGGTCCAGGCTAGGCTGTTACCAACATAGAAACGAAGCTCATCGTCAACTTTGGTCTGCTGGATCAGCGCGTACCCCTCACTTGCCGCCAGGCCGTAGTTGCCGGCCTGGTACGCATCGAAAATTTTCTGTTGCGATGCAGGCCGCTTCGGCGCATCGCTGCCGCCAGGCGCACTGGCAGGGGGAGTCCAACGAGGCGAGGGCACGTACTGGTAGGGAATCAAGCTGCCACCGCCCTCTACATTGATGGGCTGCGAGCTCCCGGCAGCGGAGGTTTGCGCGAGAGCGGTCGCCATCCACGTTCCGGTTGGCCAAAGCGTTGCCGCCGCCGCAGCGGCCAACGCACAGGAACGCAGACGGGGCAAGGACGGTCGGACCGAGATACTGGTCGCTTGTGACTTCATGACGAGCTCGCAAAGGATCGACGAGTGGCTTTGCCTGCAGGCTTCGCGCCTTTGGGCGCGTCTGGCGTTTTCGCGCCGTAGTTGTAAGTCACGCGCGGCAGGTCTGCCCTCTCTGAATCCAACTCTTGCGCTTGAACATCGAACACGTTGGCACTGCTGTCGGCAGATGCGGTTTCGGAGTCAGCGCCAGCTTGCTCGCCCTGAGATGCCTGTCTCGTACCTGGCGACAAGCTGCGTTGACCAGCTGGATCCAGGTTTGCTGGCGCAGGCGTTGCAGCAGCGGTGGCAGGGCTCGAAGTGGATTGCAACTGCCCCACCAGCGCAGCAAAATTGGGGTTGATTCGGTGAGGAAACACTTGCCCGGAAAACGAGGCGAGCAGATCGGGGTAGTCTTCAAGCGCGACGTCTTTGCCAATCACGGTGTTGGCACCACAACGCAACATGAGCTGCATGTCTGCGTCATGCACGGTGACATCCAGTTCGCGCACCATGATTTGTGCAGAGGTGCCCAAACCCTTGCGCAGCGCGTGAATCGTTTTGGCAAACTCCCAAAGGTCATCACCCTGGGTGTAGTCCAGCAGCAGCATCGCTTTGAGCTTGCCGCGCGCGGCAAGCAGCATCTCCATGCTGGCGCCCAACTGCACCCACTGTCCCTCGATCGCATACTGCAACGGCTCCAGCGCGGCATCCAGGAAGAAGTAGTAGGGGGGCTGAGCTTCCTGTTGGATCGGCATCGCGGCCTGGATTGGTGCGGCCAACTCGCCCCGCACTTCCACAATCGGCGCGGCGGGCGACGTGGCTTCGTACATGCCATCCGCTTGTGTGACCAGCCGGTAGTTGCGAGCAGCTGCAACGCCACGGGTGGACTGCCAATAAAGGTAAGTGAGCTCCAGCCCATCGCGCTCGCCACCCAGCTTGGCAATGCCACTCAGGTAGTCCATCAGCGAATTGAGCGTGGCCATGTGCTGATCGTTCACGCCCGACAGCGTGATCAAACCCACAGTTTGCTTGCGGTAAAACCACTTGCTCAGGATTTGCAACTGCTCCGACGCCAAACGCGTATCGTGCAGGCTGAGCAACTCATCGGCCTGATCAAAAATCAGAAAACTGCCTGGTTTCACCTCAAACTCATCCAGCTCCTGCACAAAGCGATCCGCTGTGTAGCGAAACATCTTTTTGGAGAAGTCGTCCTGGATGCTAAAAAGATGGATCTTTCCATCGCGCACGGCCTGCGTCACGGGCAGTCTGGCAAACGCATCCAGTCTTACCAGCAAATCTTCGGGGTTAGAGCCAGAGATCACTGCGCAATGCAGGCCCAGGCCAATCGCGCTCTCCAGGGCACCCAGCAGCAAAGGAAACCTCGCGGATGGCGTCTTGACCTTGAGCGCGTAGAACCCCCCGCTGACCATGTCTGCGCCAGGCTCGTGAAGCGACGAAATCCCAAACTGGATGCTGAATCCAGGGGAAGAAAACGCAAAACTGGGGGCTACGGATTCTGCTGACACGTGTGGCGTATTACTCTGAAACGCTCTTAAAACCAAAAGCCACCCATTAGACCATGCGAGCTCCCAATCTTGCTATCAAAAAGCGAACAATGTCACACGCTGGCGTTGCGTCGATGACGCAAGTCGCTGCGGCGATGGCACAGACCTCAGCCGGATTGAGTTCGACAAAACCAACGCATAGGATTTTGAAACCTTAAGCGCTCTTTCACGGACGCGACGCGCCCGAGTCGACCAGCGCCTCGCATAGGGTTGCGGGGTTTTCGCCGACTTGCAAGGCATCGCGCTGCGCCTCACTCAGAAATCCCTCCGCCCCGCAATGCCGCAGTTGGGCCAAAAGTCCATCGAAGTAGCCCTGCAAGTTCAGCAAGCCGACTGGCTTGGTCTGATAGCCCAGAGTCGACAACGTCCAAGCCTCGAACATTTCCTCCATGGTGCCGATGCCGCCGGGAAGCGCCAAAAAGGCGTCGGCTTTCGCAATCATCATTTGCTTCCGCTCCGCCATCGTCTCCACGATGTGCAACTCTGTGCAGCCCGTATGCGCCCACTCGCGCGCTCGCAAAGCCTCTGGGATGATGCCGACCACGCGGCCACCTGCCGCCAGGCACGTGTCGGCAACAACGCCCATCAGGCCATTTCGCCCACCGCCGTAAATCAGTTGGCCACCGTGCGCGGCAATCCACTTGCCCACTGCTTCAGCGGCCTGCGAGTATTGAGGCCGCGCCCCGGGCCTCGATCCGCAGTAGACGCAAAGGCTGAAGGCGGGTTGCGATGGGAAGTTTTCGGGCTTTGTCATCACGGGATTGTCACGCCGTTAGAGCGCCAACTCATCGGTCAGTCAAGCCACGAAGCGAGCCCAAAGCGCCGCGCACCAAACGCCGCCACACAGCAAAAGGCTGAGCAGCACCGCCGCGCTGCCCAGGTCTTTGGCTTTTTTGCTCAGCGCGTGCCATTCGCCGCCAAAACGGTCAATCGCCGTTTCTATGCCGGTGTTCAGCAGCTCGGTGACCATCACGATCACCACCACGCCGACCAGCATTGCAACTTCCATCCAATCCTGACCAAGCCAAAACGCAGCCGGGATCATCAAAAAGGACAGGAGCGCCTCTTGGCGAAAAGCCGTCTCAGTCCAGCCCGCGCGCAGACCTGCAAGAGAATAGCCACCCGCATGCAGGATTCGGGTGAGGCCGGTGCGGTGCTTTTGCGCGTCAGGCGCTTCTGGTTCGGTGCTCATCGCTGTTTCAAGCAAGCGCGGGCGGCGCCACGCCAGGCTTGGCATCCACCAAGCGTGTGCCCGCAAAAATGTCGTGCCAAAACTGCCTGCCCGGTGCAAAGCGCGCCAGCACGGCGTAGATCAGCACCCAGCCAAAAACGATCACCGCCACCTCGCCAGCGCTCAGTTTGCCCAGGGCCGCAACCAGCAGGGGCGGCAGCAACCACACCCAACTCAGAAAGTAGCGCCAAACGGCCCTGGCCTGCGACACTTGGCTACCCAGCCGGTCAGTCAGTTTGATGTGCCAGGCCTTCATGGCAATCGTCTGGCCTTTGTGCCAAAACCAGCCAAAGTAGATGCCGAACACCACGAACAAGAAGGCTTGGAGCGCGTGGCGGTTGTCCAGCCCGTGCCGCGTCTGGGTGAGCGAACCAAAAAGGTAGCCCGCCACGAAGACCACGCCAAACATGATCATGCCTTCGTAGAGCCAGCAGGCCAATCTGCGCTTCAACGAAGGCGCTTCAATAAACATAGCAACGAATGTAGGGAAATATTGGACACTGAGCCGATTATTTCAAATATTTGGCGTCCACTCGCATAAAAGTGCCTTCGGAACTGTCAGCAAGGATGTGGACTGGGAGCGGCGCAGGGCGGATTCTGCGACATCTGTCAACGCTCAGCTCAGGTTCAGGGCGTTGTGACCGCTGTGGGCGAAATCGCGATTTTGGCCTGCTTCTTGCCCGAGGCCGCGCCACTGGCGGCGAGCATTGGCGCATCCACGGAGGCCGCACCACGACGTGGCACAACAGCCAAGCGATCAGCGGCCGCAGGCTTTTGAGCCAAAGCCATGCTTTTGGGCTGTTCCACCTTGCCCTCGGCCCGCTGGCGTTGGCGCTCCTCGGGAGGCAGCGCCTGGTAGGCCTGCCATTTCGCTTTGCGCTCTTCTGCACTCAATCCGGCTGAAGCATCAGCAAAGTTGAGCCGGGCATTCGCACGCTGCTGCGGGGTCATGCCACTCCAAGCAGACATGCGCGAGTGGGTCTTGGCCTGATCGGCTGGGGAAAGCTTGGCAAAGCCAGGAGCGACTTCGAGCCACTTGCGCTGCTGGTTGGCGGGAAAGGTGGCCCAGGTGAACTCGAGCGGCTTGAGCGCAGCTTGCTGGGCGGCGCTAAGCGACTTCCAATCGGATGACGCGGGCGCGGGCACAGCCAGCGGTTTCGAAGGCTTGGCGCTCGATGCTGCCGCCGCAGGCTGGGATGCCGGTGGAGCCGCCTGCATGGTGGTCGGCTGGGCGAACACCATGCCCGCCGCAGAGGTCAGCGCGCAAAGCAAAAGCCCGAATCCGGGGTTACGGACAAAAAGGGAATCAGGGGTTCGTATCCGCATTCCAGCGTGCCTCGCCGATCGGCGCGCGGTCAGCGGTTGTCGCGGATGAACTGCGCGAATCCGGGGTCGGCGTAGGCCGCAGGCGGCACTTCGTCTTTCAAAATCGCGGCATCCACGGCGGCGATGTCGGCAATGCGCTGTTCGCTGCTTTGAGCGCTCATGATCCAAAAGCCCGCAACAAGCGCCAAAATCGGCAAAAACGGGCCGATCTTCTGGAAAATCGGATGATTTTCGAAGCCTGAGCCCCAGCCGCCTACGGCAGCTTGGCCGCCACCTGCAGAAACGACCGCCGACGCGGCTTGCTCAGCGGTGCCAAGCGCCAGCACGGGGCGTTTGCGGGCTGCCAAAGCTTGCACACGAGCAGCGCGCAGACGTTCTGAAAAGTCATGCGGCAAGGTTTGGGACTGCTCGGTGAGCATCGCGCTCACACGCAGGCCGAAATCGTCAGCGCGTGCTTGCGCCTGATCCAGGCGGGATTTCAATGGGGAAAAATCTTGTTGGTATGTCATAGTCGCAACCCCTTGGCGGTAAGGGCTTTGGACAAAGCAGCAACGGCGCGAGAGCAATGGGTTTTCACACTGCCTTCAGTGCAGCCCATCGCCGCCGCCGTCTCAGCCACGTCCAGCTCCTCCCAGTAACGCAGCAAAAACGCTTCTCGTTGACGCGCTGGCAAATTTTGCACTTCTGTGTCAATTTGTTGCAACACCTGTTTACGGCCCAAATTGGCATCGGCCGCGTCCGCCACGCCGCTTGAATCCAGCGATTCCAGGGTTTCCAGCAGGTCAAACTCGCCGTCTTCGCCAAACTTATCAAACTCGCTCATGTTGACAAGTACGTTATTGCGCACTTTTTCGCGGCGAAAGTGATCCAGCGTGGTGTTAGATAGGATGCGCTGAAAGAGCATCGGCAGCTCTTCTGGCGGCTTGTCCCCATAGTGCTGGGCAAGCTTGATCATGCTGTCTTGAACGATGTCCAAGGCCGCATCTTCGTCTCTCACGTGGTAGACGCTGCGCTTGAACGCGCGTCGCTCGACGGATTTGAGGAAATCGTTAAGTTCTTTTTCGCTGGCCACGAATGGGGGTACTGCTTGGGTGGCTGTGGTGATGGACACACAAGCGTGCCCAAAAGTCTCCAAAAGCGCGGACGATTATGTCACCCAGGGCGCTGGCAGCCGTCGCCAAGCCCGATGCCTTCACCTGCGATTCTTCGGCATGCTGCCCTGGGCTGCCATAATCGCGGGTTGCAAACGCAAACGGGGTGTGGCACGGCTTTAACAAAAGCCCATGGCCTACGCCCTTAAGTCTCAAAGCCTGCCCACAAAGTTCGGCCGAGAGGTACCCCACGATGCGCCAAGCGATCGGTTGATCCAAGTGCGCAACACATTGAGGTGAAACGATGGAAACCACACCGGCAGAACATGCCGCAGCGGCCGCAGCCGCTGCCCGCGCATCCCACGGGCAAGAGCTCAAAGGTGCTGAAATCCTTGTCAAATGTCTCCAAGAAGAGGGCGTTGAAGCCATTTGGGGATACCCAGGCGGGGCCGTTCTTCACATTTACGACGCGCTGTACAAACAAGACAGCATCAAGCACGTGCTCGTGCGCCACGAGCAAGCAGCTGTTCACGCAGCTGACGGCTTTGCCCGCGCATCCGGCGAAGTAGGGGTAGCGCTTGTCACCAGCGGCCCAGGCGTCACCAACGCCGTCACGGGCATTGCCACGGCCTACATGGACAGCATTCCGATGGTCATCATCACGGGCCAAGTGCCTGTGCCCGCCATTGGCTTGGACGCTTTTCAAGAATGCGACACAGTGGGCATCACCCGCCCCATCGTGAAGCACAACTTCTTGGTCAAAGACGTTCGCGATTTGGCTGTGACGATGAAAAAGGCTTTCCACATCGCCCGCACAGGCCGCCCCGGCCCCGTGGTGGTGGACATTCCGAAAGACGTGTCGCTCAAAACCTGCCGATACGACTATCCCAAAGAAATCAACCTGCGCAGCTACCAGCCGGTGAAAAAAGGCCACAGCGGCCAAATTCGCAAGGCGCTGCAATTGCTGATGGCGGCCAAGCGGCCCTACATCTACACCGGCGGCGGCGTGATTTTGGGCAGTGCCTGCAACGAACTGCGTGCGCTGGCCAAGCTCACAGGCTTTCCGGTCACCAACACGCTGATGGGCTTGGGCGCGTTTCCGGCCACCGATCCTCAGTTCCTCGGCATGCTGGGCATGCACGGCACTTATGAAGCCAACCACACGATGCAAAACTGCGACGTGCTCTTGGCTGTGGGTGCGCGCTTTGACGACCGCGTGATCGGCAACCCCAAGCACTTTGCGCAAGCCGAGCGCAAGATCATCCACATCGACATCGATCCATCAAGCATTTCCAAGCGCGTAAAGGTGGACGTGCCAATCGTGGGCGACACCAAAGACGTGCTCACCGAGCTGCTGAACATGATGCACGAGGTGGGCTACAAGGCCGACCCCGCAGCAATTGCGCCTTGGTGGAAGCAAATCAACGAGTGGCGCAGCATTGACTGCTTGAAGTTTGACCGGGCCAACACCCAAGTCATCAAGCCGCAAGCGGTGATCGAATCGCTGTGGAACATGACCCGAGATGTGGAAACCTACATCACCTCAGACGTGGGCCAGCACCAGATGTGGGCTGCGCAGTTCTACAAGTTCGATGAGCCGCGCCGCTGGATCAATTCGGGCGGCTTGGGCACGATGGGCGTGGGCATTCCGTATGCCATGGGCATCAAGCTCGCCAAACCCGATGCTGAAGTGTTTTGCGTCACAGGCGAAGGCTCGGTGCAGATGTGCATCCAAGAGCTTTCCACCTGCTTTCAGTACAACACGCCGATCAAGATCGTGAGCCTGAACAACCGCTACTTGGGCATGGTGCGCCAGTGGCAAGAGCTGGACTACGAAAAACGCTACTCGCACTCCTACATGGACGCCCTGCCCGATTTCGTGAAACTTGCAGAAGCCTACGGCCATGTTGGCATGCTGATCGAGCGGCCTGAAGACGTGGAGCCAGCCCTGCGCGAAGCGCGCAAGCTCAAAGATCGCACCGTGTTCATGGATTTCCGCACCGATCAAACCGAAAACGTGTTCCCCATGGTCAAAGCCGGCAAAGGCATCACAGAAATGCTGCTCGGCTCGGAAGAACTGTAGGGGGCATTGCACAGCCGAACGCAAAGAGCGCTGAATGAACGCGAAATACGCAAAAGAAGCAGCCGAAATTTGGTTTTTTTGACTCGCAACTGGCACCTGTCCCTGAAAAATCGGTATTTGTTGCTATCTTTTTTGATTTTCTTTCGGTTCAATTTTGCGCCCTTAGCGTCCATTTCGCGCCCTTCGCGTTCGGCTGTCTAACTGCCCCTACCCCCCAACCCAATCTATTGTTTGGCCAAGCTTGGCGCTTACCGGCGCTTTGGGAGGGCCACGAAAAGAGGAAGTTTCATTCATGCGTCACATCATTTCCATCCTGCTCGAAAACGAACCCGGCGCCTTGAGCCGCGTCGTTGGGCTTTTTTCCGCGCGCGGCTACAACATCGAGTCGCTCTCAGTTGCCACCACCGAAGACGATTCGCTGTCTCGCATGACGATTGAGACCATGGGCTCAGATGAGGTGATTGAGCAGATCACCAAGCATTTGAATCGCTTGGTCGATGTCGTCAAAGTGGTTGATCTGACCGAAGGCGCTTACACCGAGCGCGAGCTGATGCTCGTCAAAATTCGCGCGGTGGGCAAGGAGCGCGAAGAGGTCAAGCGCATGGCCGACATCTTTCGCGGCCGCATCATCGACGTGACTGATAAGAGCTACACGATCGAGCTCACCGGCGACACGGCGAAGAACGATGCCTTCATCCAAGCCATCGAACGCGGCGCGATCCTAGAGACCGTCCGCACCGGCCCCTGCGGCATCGGCCGAGGCGAACGCATCCTGCGCGTTTGAGCTTCTTTCACACACTCTGCCGCATTTGTGCAGCAGTTTCACAGGAGATCAGGAGATCAGGAGTGAATTCAAAGTTACGCTCCACCGCCTGCGGCCACGGGCTGTTTGCACCAAAGTAAAACGCTTTCGGCTGTTCTTCCTGATCTCCTGACCTCCTGTTAAAAACTTCCCCTACCCCTGGACTAAATCATGAAAGTTTTCTACGACAAAGACTGTGACCTGAGCCTGATCAAAGGCAAGACGGTTGCCATCATTGGCTACGGCAGCCAAGGCCATGCCCATGCGCAAAACCTGAACGACTCCGGCGTGAAGGTGCTGGTGGGCTTGCGCAAAGGCGGCGCGAGCTGGGACAAAGTGGCGAAAGCTGGCTTGACCGTGGCAGAAGTCAACGACGCGGTGAAAGCCGCCGACGTGGTGATGATCCTGCTGCCCGACGAAAACATCGCAGCCGTGTACCGCGAGATCGAGCCGCATTTCAAAGCTGGCGCGTCACTCGCCTTTGCGCACGGCTTTAATGTGCATTACAACCAAGTCGTGCCCCGCGCTGATCTTGACGTGTGGATGGTCGCACCCAAGGCCCCTGGCCACACCGTGCGCAACACTTACACCCAAGGCGGCGGCGTGCCCCACCTGGTGGCTGTGCATCAAGACAAATCCGGCAAAGCCCGCGATTTGGCGCTCAGCTACGCCATGGCCAACGGCGGCGGCAAGGCCGGCATCATCGAAACCAACTTCCGCGAAGAAACCGAGACCGATCTCTTCGGCGAGCAAGCGGTGCTCTGCGGCGGCGCAGTCGAGCTGATCAAAATGGGATTCGAAACCCTGACCGAAGCCGGCTATGCGCCCGAGATGGCCTACTTCGAGTGCCTGCATGAGCTA
Source organism: Comamonadaceae bacterium (assembly GCA_013298415.1). Classification (GTDB taxonomy): domain Bacteria; phylum Pseudomonadota; class Gammaproteobacteria; order Burkholderiales; family Burkholderiaceae_C; genus JAAFHN01. Next base: position 3,738 of record JAAFHN010000006.1, on the reverse strand, counting down.
AAGCTCATCGTGGACTTGATCTACGAAGGCGGCATCGCCAACATGAACTACTCGATCAGCAACAACGCCGAGTACGGGGAGTACGTGACTGGCCCGAAAGTTGTCAACGAATCCAGCCGCGCCGCCATGCGCCAGGCCCTCAAAGACATCCAAAACGGCGACTACGCCAAGCAGTTCATCCTGGAAGGCCGCACCAACTACCCCAGCATGACGGCCCGCCGCCGCAACATGGCCGCCCACGACATCGAAGTCGTCGGCGCCAAGCTCCGCGCCATGATGCCCTGGATCGCCAAAAACAAGCTCGTGGATCAGACGCGCAACTGATCTGGGCTGTTGCAGGATCCACAAAGCCGCCGGAGGCAACTCCAGCGGCTTTTTTTGTCAAAAAATGCATCGATGTCCTTAAATTTATTGACGTGTTTGCTATATTTTTTGAATTAACTTTAGGTACTGTCATGACGGGAGTGAACCGGCCGTAGTGCATGTCGTGCCGGAATCATCTTCAGCCATGTGCCGCACACTCCTCACTTTTGGGGATGCGCAAAATACATTCTTGTGGCCTGATAGGTGCCTAATTTCACTCACCCAGTCACGCCCATGCCCCCTCCCGTTCGCTCCGTTAACGATGCTACCGTCGCGCTGGTGAAGTCCTTCGAAGGCATCCCGGATGGCGACCCCACAACGGTAAAGATCGATGCCTACCTGGATCCGGTCGGCATCAGGACCATCGGCTGGGGGCATGCGATTGCCGACGGCTCCGGCAAATGGCTTCGCGGCCCCGAAAACAAAGCCGCAGCACGGGCACTCTACCCCGGCGGCATCACGCTCGAGCAAGCGGAAACTTTGCTCAAAGCAGACCTGATCGACACCGCCCGCGACGTGCAGTCGGTCGTTTCACGCCCGCTCACCGACAACCAATTTGGCGCCCTGGTGAGCTTCACCTTCAATCTGGGTTTGGGCAATCTGCGCCAATCCACCCTGCTGCGCAAGCTCAACGCTGCCGACTTCACCGGCGGCATAAACGAGTTTGCGAAATGGAACAAAGGCACCGTGAACGGCGTGAAAAAGGAGCTGCCGGGTCTCACACGCAGGCGTGCCGCCGAAATGGCCTTGTTCGAGACGCCCTGAACTTTGAGTGAGAGGCGCAACATGACTGAAGTGTCATCCCCCATATCACTCTCAGCCAACGGCGCGCTGAACCTCACTTTTTCCCCAAGTGAAGAAAAGCGAAAACCGTGGTGGCGGAGAGCTTGGGGCGCCTTCGTCGGCAAGGGCTTGGCGTGGGCCGCGCTGTCAACGCTACTGCTCGCCATTTGGGGGTGGATCAGCCCCATTTTTTCTGCGGATCGCGTGGCTTTTGATGCACTGAACCAGCTGCGCAGCGCGCAATTGATCGAACGCAAGAGCGACTACGCGTTCCTATTGAATGTGTCAAGCCGCCTGGATGCTGCCCACTCAGCCACGCGCGGCGTTGATCAGATCGCGGTGGGCGTGCTGGCTGATTTTTGCGCGAAGTTGACCCTCCAATCCGACAAGCCTGATGAGTGCAAGCAGTGCTATCGCCGCGCTACGGATGTGGGCGTCACCATTGCGGGTGCGGAGCAGATCTGCAAAACCGAGCAGAAGCCCAAAGCGCCCTGCGCGGACTCAGCCAGCTCTTTAAAGTGCGCATCAGACTCGATCCTCAAGTGGCCCAAAAGGTCAGAGTACGACGCTGACATCGGGCGGCTGGAGCAAACCTCAAGAACAGAGCGCGCGGATCTCGCCTTGCTGGCCACGAGGACCTTGGAGCGAGAGAGCATCAGAAAAGACGAATCACGTGCAGACAGGAAGCCCGTGTGTGGAACTGAAACTCCTACCCAAGTCCTCGACACAGCCGTTTCGCCGACAACGACAGCAACGACAGCAACAGCAAACCTGCCGACCAAGCCAGAAACATGGTCCGTACCCACGCCACGTGTCTACATTCACCACGACGAGACTCGACTGCGTGACCTTGAATCGGTGAATGGAGCGCTCTTGCGAGTCAAGCCAAACATCATTGTCGCTGCGCCCGAACTTATCCGCACTGCGTCGGCCATTCCCAAAAATTCAGACCAGATTCGGTACTGCACCGGCAAAGTCGATGAAGCGTTACCCTCGGTGCTGGCTCGCGCGGTTGAAGTTGCGACCTCGGCAGCTCCCGGAGCGGTCTACCTCTATGCCCTCCCTGAGAATTTGTGCTCGAACGTCAGGCGCTTCAACAACATCGAAGTGTGGCTGCGCAACAAGCCCTCTCTCCAGCCCAACGCGTCGCCGCCGCCACCGACATCGAAGTCCTCGAAGCCAAGTTCCGGGCCATGATGCCCTGGATCGCCAAAAACAAGCTCGTGGACCAAACCCGCAACTGATCTGGGTTGTTGCAGGATCCACAAAGCCGCTGGAGGCAACTCCAGCGGTTTTTTTTGTGCTTTTTCCAAATATGTCCAGGCTTTTACATCCTTTGATGCTATGACTTTTGAGTTTTTCGAAGGGCACAGAAGTGACTCATTCCAAATTTCAACTTGGTAATCTATGAATCCACTCCTATCTATGAATTTGGAATGAGCTTGCCTACAGTCCATCTCATCCTTTTCCAAACGGAGCCTTGCGATGAACACCTTACTCATCAACATCTTTTGCAGTCTGCTGGTTTTTTCAGCGGCTTACCGCTGGTTTTTGAAGCCGCACTTGCCTCGGCTCGACATGCGCGTCGTGGTGATCCCACTGCTGCTGCTTCAGGCCATGCGGCATTTGGGCCTGATGTTTCTCACCACGGGCGTGACATCAACGGCCATGCCGCAGCAGTTTGCAATTCCGGCCGCAGCGGGTGATTTCCTCGCGGGCATCTTGGCATTCACCGCCGCCGTGCTCCTGCACCGCAAGCATGCCTGGGGCGCGCCGATGGCTTGGGTATTCAGCGGCGTGGGCATCGCTGACCTCGCGATGGCCGTTGTGCTATCGCGGCTCTACAGCGCGGCCGATTTCATGGGCGGCGCGTACTGGATTCCCGGGTTTTGGGTGCCGATGCTGATCGTGGCCCACCTGGCCATCATCGACACCCTGCGGCTCCACGCCCGCCACGCTCGGGATCGCATCGCTGGCGAGCAAGCCGGCCAGCACCCACGCCCCGCGTAGCTGCGGCCCGTTCCACGCCGTGCCACTTTTCACGCTTCCGCCCCTTCTTCAAGCTCAGCTCATGAACTCCTTCCTCTCCAAACCCCTGCTGGCACTCTTGTTGAGCGCAGCCACCCTTTTTGGCTGCGCCAGCCCGCCCGGCCCAGCGTCGAGCCAGGCGGCGTACGACGCGCATGTGAGCCGATTCGCCAGCGCCCAGCCGCACACCGCCCACCGCATCGAGCGAGGAGCGGGTCTGCGCTTGCAAGCGCGCGAATTCAACGCCGCTAAGAAAGGCCAGGGGCCGACGCTCGTGCTCATGCACGGCTTTCCGGATAACCAGCACCTGTACGACCGCTTGATCCCTGAGCTCTCGGCCCAATTCCATGTGGTGAGCTTTGATTTTTTGGGCTGGGGCGCGTCTGACAAACCTCAACCCCACCTGTACAACGTGGCCAGCCAGCGCGCGGATCTGGAAGCCGTCGTCAAAGCACTCGGCTTGCAGCAAGTGGTGCTTGTGGTGCACGACCTCTCAGGCCAATCGGGCATCGATTGGGCGCTTGACAACGAAGCCCAAACCGCAGGCCTGGTGCTGCTCAACAC
>JAAFHN010000555.1 GCA_013298415.1 Comamonadaceae bacterium | reverse complement strand
CGCGCTGCATGGATTGCGGCACACCCTTTTGCAACAGCGGCTGCCCGGTCAACAACATCATTCCCGATTTCAACGACTTGGTGTACCGAGGCGATTGGAAGCTGGCCATTGACACGCTGCACAGCACCAACAACTTCCCGGAGTTCACGGGCCGCATCTGCCCCGCGCCTTGCGAAGCGGCGTGTACGCTGAATGTGAACGACGATGCAGTCGGCATCAAAAGCATCGAGCACGCCATCATCGACCGCGCTTGGGCAGAGAACTGGGTGCTGCCGCAGCCGCCAAAAGTGAAAACCGGCAAGAAGGTCGCGGTGGTGGGCTCCGGCCCTGCAGGCATGGCCGCTGCGCAGCAGCTGGCCCGCGCCGGGCATGCGGTCACGGTGTTTGAGAAGAATGATCGGGTGGGCGGCTTGCTGCGCTACGGCATTCCTGATTTCAAGATGGAAAAGATCCACATTGATCGCCGCGTGAAGCAAATGGAAGATGAAGGCGTGGAGTTCAAGCTCGGCGTGCTGGTGGCCGAGTTGCCCAAAGACGGCGCGGCCAGCAAGGTCACGAACTGGGCCAAAGAAACCATCTCGCCAGACCAGCTCAAAGCCGAGTTTGATGCTGTGCTGCTTGCAGGCGGGGCCGAGGCCAGCCGCGATTTGCCTGTGCCTGGCCGCGAGCTGGAAGGCGTGCATTTCGCGATGGAATTTTTGCCGCAGCAAAACAAGCTGAACGCAGGCGACAAGCTCAAAAACCAATTGCGGGCAGATGGCAAACACGTGATCGTGATTGGCGGTGGCGACACCGGCAGCGACTGCGTGGGCACGAGCAACCGCCACGGCGCAAAAAGCGTCACGCAATTCGAGCTGATGCCCGAGCCGCCTGTGGAAGAAAACCGCCCACTCACCTGGCCCTACTGGCCGATCAAGCTGCGCACCAGCTCCAGCCACGAAGAAGGTTGCGAGCGGGAGTTTGCGATCTCGACCAAAGAGCTGATCGGCGAAAAAGGCAAGGTCACCGCGCTCAAAACCGTGCGCGTGGAGTTCAAAGACGGCAAGTTCGCAGAAGTGCCCAATTCCGAAGAAATCCACAAAGCCGATCTCGTGCTGCTCGCCATGGGCTTCACCTCGCCGGTTGCCACGATCCTCGATGCCTTCGGCGTGCAAAAAGACCCACGCGGCAACGCCAAAGCCCACACCGAGTTCGCCGGCGGCTATGTCACCAACGTGCCCAAAGTGTTCGCCGCTGGCGACATGCGCCGAGGCCAAAGCCTAGTCGTCTGGGCCATCCGCGAGGGCAGGCAGGCGGCGAGGGCGGTGGATGAGTTTTTGATGGGTGCATCGGATTTGCCGAGGTAGGGGAAACCTCGGCAGCCGGACGCAAAAGACGCAAAGGTTTCGCAATAGCCGCAAAAAGCATGGAGCCAAACGCTACTTCCACGAAGTTTCCCTCTAGCCCGGCTGAGATCGAAGCGGCCATTGCGCGCGCGCCAGGCAGAGATCGCCCGGTGACGGCGAAAGAAGAAGCGGCGTGGGCTTCTGGCGTGAGAGTCAATGGCGGTGGCTACCAAGCCGTGAAAGCAGCGCTCGCCGAAAAGCGCAAACCCGGCCAGCGCGGCCCCCAACTTGCGCCCACCAAGCAACTTGTGAGCGTGCGCTACAGCCCAGAAGTCTTGGAATTCTTCAGAGCAACCGGAGCTGGATGGCAAAGCCGGATGGATGAAGCGCTGAAGCAGTGGGTGGCAATGCTGGGCGAAGCTCGCGGCCGCACCGCAGAGGTCGCCTAGCCCGCCACTTGCGGGGCCATCACTGGCTCGTCGGTCACTTGTGCAAACAAGTCGGCCGCGGAAATTTCGAGGTCAAGGCTGGCTAGGCTGACGGTGTCGCCTTTGGCGAACGGGTGCAGCACCCACAGGCCGTCTGCGCCTTTGCGGTACACGTCGGCCACGCGGGCATCGGTGTCGATCAGTACGTACTCTTGCAGGCTGGGCAGTTGCCGGTAGGCGGCAAACTTTTGGCCACGGTCAAAGGCGGCGGTGCTGGGGGAGAGCACTTCCACGATGAGGGTGGGCTCGCGTTGGATCAGCGGGTCTGCACGGTCTGCGGGGCTGCAGGTGACGAAGAGATCTGGATAAAAGTAGCAATTCGCGGCTTCCACCCGCAGCTTCACGTCGGACATGAAGGTTTGGCATGGCGTGGACCGCAGGTGGCTTCGCAGCGCGAGGTACATGTTGCCAGCCGCCCTGGCGTGGTTGAGCTGAACGCCTGCCATCGCAAACACTTCGCCGTCGATGTATTCGTGCTTGATGGTTTGCGTGCTGTCCCAATCAAGGAAGGCGCTTGCAGTGAATCCGGGTTTGAGCATTGGCAGGGTGAAAGTCGCTTGGCTCGCTGGTGGCGAGTTGCAAGCTTATCCAGTGTCGAGCTTGGACGCTCAGCAGCAGGCGCCACTCGGGATGCTTCGGACGCTTGAAATCGCCCGGCTCCTGCCAGGCAGGCCAGTTGTTGAAATCGCAGCGCCGTACCGAATGCTCAAAATGTATAGCAAAGAAA
>JAAFHN010000601.1 GCA_013298415.1 Comamonadaceae bacterium | reverse complement strand
AGACGGGTTTTCGGCCGGAGCGGGGAGGGTTTCGTAGATGCGAATGCCCCGCTCGCGCCGAGCCACGCGCAGCATGCTGCGGTACTGCATGCGATCGAGGAGGTGCGTGACGGCGTTCGAGGTGCCGCCCCACGCGTTTCGAGTACGGGCGTTGCCAAAGGCTTCAACCAAGGTGCTGGGATGGCTGGGGCCGCGCTCGGCGATGTGGGCGTGAATGCGAGCCGCTAGCGCCTTTTCTGTCGCCGTGAGCTTGCGCTTGGCGCCGCGCGGGTGCATCAGCATCGCCACATCGCGCGGCAGGTAGCCGTAATTGATGAGGAAATCTTCTTCCAGCGGCAGCGCCTCGAAAGCCGCGTCGAGTTCGCCCACTTGGTACTCGGCCACGCGATGTCGAAGGATCAAGTCTTGCGCGCGAGCTGGCGCGCGCATCGGGTCGATTTGTAGGAAGCCCAGGCGCTTGATGCCGGCCATCGGCGACGCATCGGAAAACAGTGTGCGAGACCCTGCTGCACGGCGGATAGGGGCCAAGGGGTCGAGCAGGCTCATCTGATCCGACACTTCAAAAAACGTAGCACTGGATTCAATGAATACTTAGACAGATGAAGAAAAAGCCTCGAAAACTCAGTTTTCGAGGCTTTCTATTGCTCCCGTGAGGAGTCCGGCTGCGCTTACTGCCCCGCCGCTGCACGCAGCGCCTGCGCCTTATCCGTCCGCTCCCACGTGAATTCCGGCTCGTTGCGGCCAAAGTGGCCGTAGGCTGCGGTCTTGGTGTAGATCGGGCGCAGCAAGTCAAGCATCTGGATGATGCCTTTCGGGCGCAGATCGAAGTGCTCGGCAACCAGTGCGGAGAGCTTTTCATCGCTGATCTTGCCTGTGCCTTCGGTATAGACCGTGATGTTCATCGGGCGGGCTACGCCAATGGCGTAGGCCACTTGCACTTGGCATTGGCGGGCCAAGCCGGCTGCCACCACGTTTTTGGCCACGTAGCGGGCGGCATACGCTGCAGAACGGTCCACCTTGGAAGGATCTTTGCCGCTGAAGGCACCTCCGCCGTGCGGGCAGGCACCGCCGTAGGTGTCCACAATGATTTTTCGGCCAGTCAAGCCGCAATCGCCTTGCGGGCCGCCGACGACGAAGCGGCCGGTGGGGTTGATGAGGTACTTCGTGTCTTTGAGCCATTCAGCGGGCAGGCTGGGCTTGATGATTTCTTCAATCACGGCCTCGTAGAACTCGGGCTTCATCTTGTTGCCAAGGCTCATCTCGGGCGCGTGCTGGCTGGAGAGCACCACGGTGTCGATGCTGTGGGGCTTGCCGTCCACGTAGCGCATCGTGACTTGGCTTTTCGCATCGGGGCGCAAGAAGGGCAGCTTGCCGCTTTTGCGCAGCTCGGCTTGGCGCTCCACGAGGCGGTGGGCGTAGTAAATCGGCGCGGGCATCAGCTCGGGCGTTTCATCGCAGGCATAGCCAAACATCAGGCCTTGGTCGCCAGCGCCAGTGTTCAAGTGGTCGTCGCTGGCTTGATCAACGCCTTGGGCGATGTCGTTGGATTGCTTGTCATAGCACACCATCACGGCGCAACCCTTGTAGTCGATGCCGTACTCGGTGTTGTCGTAGCCAATGCGCTTGATGGTGTCGCGCGCGACTTGGATGTAGTCCACGTTGGCATTCGTGGTGATCTCGCCCGCGAGCACCACGAGGCCGGTATTGCACAGGGTTTCTGCGGCCACGCGGCTGCGCGGGTCTTGCGCAAAAATCGCGTCCAGAATCGCGTCAGACACTTGGTCTGCCACTTTGTCGGGATGGCCTTCTGAGACGGACTCAGAGGTAAAGAGAAAATCTGTAGCCATTGCGTACACTCCTTTGAAGTTCAGTCAAAGACTGAGTTGATGATCCGCGTTGCCGCGGCGGAGTGCCCTGGCGAACGCTTTAGCTGGGATTTATGGATCGCCCCGCAAGTTGTTCAGTAACTCGGCGATCCCCGCATTTTAACCCTCACCTTCCGCCCCTTTTGAGCGCCATGGCATGGACTTTCCGCACACTGTTTGCGCTCTTGGCGCGCTTGCCGCTGGCGCTGCTGCATGGGCTGGGTTGGGTGCTGGGCTGGATGGCTTATGGGCTTTCCGCCAGCTATCGGGCGCGTTTGCTGGAAAACGCAGCGCTGGCGGGCTGCGGCTCCGCTGATCGGCGCGAGAGCATCGGCCACGCCGGAAAGATGGTGGCCGAGCTGCCGCGCGTTTGGCTGGGCGGGTCATTTGAAAGCCGCTGGGAGCCACGTGCGCTGGTGGACGCAGCTTTGGCCGAGCAAC
>JAAFHN010000646.1 GCA_013298415.1 Comamonadaceae bacterium | reverse complement strand
AGCATGCGTTCCGTTTCAACGACGCTGTGCTGCGCCACCTCACGGTGCAGAAAAAGCGCGCTGAAACCGGCCCGTCTGTGATGATGCGCGCTGTGGAGCGCGAAGAAGCGCGCAAAGCCGCTCAACCCGAGTACGCACCCCGCGCCTGAACACGGCAAACGGCAAAGTAACACCTCAAGCCCTCACAGAAAGACCAGCCACTGCAAACCACGCCCACAAACCGAGTTCGCCTCCAGGCGCAGTTGATCGAAGCTCTCCCGCCGAGATTCACGCCAGCAGGCATCGACGTGATGGAAGTGGTGTTGCAACACGAAAGCAGCCAAACCCAAAGTGCAGACAGCAAACCCCGCAGCGTGAGCCTGAAGCTCAAGGCTGTGGCGTTTGGAGGCCTAGCGAGGCTCTTGGCCCGCAGCGCTTTAGGAAGCCAGCTCGATGTGGAAGGCTTTTTGGTGAACGGCAGCGGCAAGCAATCCAAGCAAATCCTGCTCCAGATTGAACGCTGCCAAGTGATGCCCGCCGCAAGCTGATCTCTACCCCAGCCCCTTTTTCAAACCCCTTTACTCGTTTCGGAGCCCATCATGGCCTTCAGACCCAAAAGCAAAGACAAGCGCCCCCGCCGTCAAACCCAAAACCCGCTGTTCAAGCGCAAGCGCTTTTGCCGCTTCACCGTCGCCAAAGTCGAAGAAATCGACTACAAAGATGTAGACGTGTTGCGCGATTTTTTGTCGGAAAACGGCAAGATCATCCCCGCACGCCTGACCGGCACCCGCGCGATTTACCAGCGCCAACTCAACACCGCCATCAAGCGCGCCCGCTTTCTGGCACTGGTGCAGTACTGCGACCAGCACAAGGTCTAAGGAGCCCACACCATGCAAATCATTCTTCTGGACAAAGTTGCCAATGTGGGATCGCTCGGTGATGTGGTCAAAGTCAAAGACGGCTTTGCCCGCAATTTCCTGATCCCGTCCAAGCTCGCCAAGCGCGCAACCGACGCAGCAATTGCTGAGTTCAAAAACCGCCGCGCCGATTTGGAAAAAGCTGCTGCTGAAAAGCTGGCGCAAGCCCAAGGCGTGGGCGAAAAAATGGCCGGCATGACGGTCAAGCTCACGCAAAAAGCCGGCGTGGACGGCCGCCTCTTTGGCTCTGTGACGAACTTCGACATTGCCGAAGAGCTCACGCGCCAAGGCTACACGGTTGCCAAGGCCCAAGTGCGCATGCCCAATGGCCCGATCAAAACGGTCAGCGAAAGCAGTGTGCAAGTGGCACTCCACACCGATGTGGTGGTGGACGTGACCGTGAGCGTGTTGGGCGAAACCGCTTAAGCAAAGCGCTACTCTCGCAAAAAAGCGCCACCTTCGGGTGGCGTTTTTCTTTTTCATCGCCGGATATGCACAGCTTTTCCCAGCTTATCCACAAGCTATCCCAAAGCTTGTACGTTGACGCGCCCAAGCGCTTTGCCGCCTACTCTCACCCATGACCGAACCCCTTGCAAGTGGCCCCACAGCGGCCGCCCCTGAGCGACTCCCCAGCGACCTGAGCGATCTCAGCTACGTGGACGATTCCATCGTGGAAGACTACGGCATCGGCGCGGCGCCTCCAGCCGCAATTTCAGCTCGAAGCCCCACCGCAAGCCGCAAATCTCGCGCTGAAGATCACCCTCTCGCCCCCCTGCGCGTGCCGCCCCACAGCATCGAGGCCGAATCATCGGTGCTGGGTGGCTTGTTGCTCGACAACGCTGCCTTTGAGCGCGTGAGCGACCTGCTGATCGAAAGCGCCTTTTACCGCTACGAACACCGCTTGATCTACGGCGCCATCGCCAAGCTGATCGGAGGCAACAAACCAGCTGACGTGATCACCGTTTTCGAGCAGCTCGAAAACGAAGGCAAGGCCGAGGAAATCGGCGGCTTGCTCTACATCAACGGCTTGGCGCAATACGTGCCAAGCGCCGCCAACATCCGCCGCTATGCCGAGATCGTGCGCGAGCGCAGCATCTTGCGAAAGCTCATCACCGCGAGCGACGAAATCGCCACCAAGGCCTTCAACACCGGCGGCACAGCCGTTGCCAACATCCTCGACGAAGCCGA
>JAAFHN010000395.1 GCA_013298415.1 Comamonadaceae bacterium | reverse complement strand
CTCGTGCGCAGGTGCAGCAGGTCGTGACTTGGAGCAATGGCAGTTCCGTGACATCTGGCTTTTTGCCGGCGGCGAGCTACGAGCTGTATAGAACAGTTTTAGGCGGCATGTTTGGGCCTACAAGCACGATCACGCATGCCGCAGGGGTGGTCATGGGCCTTCCCAACTATTCCTCGGTCACGGTGCGCATCGACTCGGCGAATCGCATGTGCGCCACCAACCAAGCAACGCTGGCTTGTTCGATCTCTGCATCTGGTCACGCCATTGGCTTTCTCGACGGCTCAGCCGCTGCTGTCGCTAGTGAAGACGGAACGAGTGTGGCCGTGAGCGGTGAGATGACCAAGTCGGCAGACGCAGGGCCTTTTGCCGGCAAGGCCTTTGAGCAAGTGGGTTTGGATCTCGATCGACCGATGCTTGGTCCGTCCGTGAGCCCAACTTCGTTTTGGGGGTCTACAACCACGTTTGCAGGTGGCACGACCAGTTTCTCCGATCCCAGAGGCATTACTCTGTCGTTTATCGGAAACACAGGCGCACCCAACTTTGCGCAAACGACGACTTTGGCGCGGTCTCGGTACACGGGATTCATGAGGAGCGGGCCGCAGGGCCCAGAAACATTTGCCATTTGGCAAGTCACATCTCTACCACTCCAGCCCTCTAACTTTAGCCAGACCGCCCTGATGCGCGATCTGCCAGAGCAAAGCTACGTCCGCGGCTTTTCCGTCAGCCCCAGCGCACCTAGTAGTACCTTTGTCGCCAGCGCGTTCCTGACGCTCAAACCGCATCCCTCTTTACCTGGTCAGCATACGATTACGGCGCTGTCCTTGTCGCTAGAGGCGGTGGGTCCGCCAAACGACTACCCCTACTTTGCGCCTTGCGCGATGGTGACGGATGTAGGCTGCCGCAGCGAGCGTCGTACCATGGTCAGCATTCGCAACGTTGTAACCGCGCCAGCCGGACCGCTTGGCCCCAACGGGTCACTTTCTCCAACTCTGGCAAGCACCTTATCTTGGACTGACGACAAAGGCGTGCTTTGGAGCGGTCGGATTTTGGGCAGTCAATGGTCTGGCAGTTTCAGCTACCCAGCCAATCAGGGCTATCCCTCTGCTCCAACTTCCGGCGGCATGCGGGCTGTCCAAATCAGAATGAACATCTCAAACTGATTTGAGGAAGGGCTGGGCGATTGCGGCGCCAGGTAACGCTGCGGCTCGCCCGTCGAAATTGCGGAGCGCGGAAGCTGATGTGCACAAAACGCGAGCGCCATGTGGCTGCAACCGGCAAAATCGGCGTTGGATTGTTGGTAGAAGTGCTGGGCTTGCTCGGCAGAGCTTTCTCGGCCGAATGCAAGCTCGCCGCACGACGGCAACTTGTCCAAGGTGAGGGTGAGGTCGGTCTTGGCCAACTCCTGGCGCGAGCGCAGCACCCATTCCAATTCGATTGGTACCGAGATCGGCATTGGCAGCGGTTCGTTGCGTGTGAGCGCTAGGGCAATCAGCCGCTGCGCTTTGGTGAATTGCGCCGCATCGTCGCTCTCCAAGTAGCGCGCAAGCACATTTGTGTCGAGGGCCGCCGTTTTGGCTGCGGAGCTTGCTAAGGCAAACGGATTCATCTGCGGGACGGCCAACCGCGCTTGGCCCTTGGGCGACAGTGGCTTGAGTGAACCCCCAAAATCGCTGATCGATTGTGACTTCACGCTGAAACTGTGATGAAGCTCAGGTGACTGCCAAGACAGACCTCGCGCCGTCGGACTTGGCACAATCTGCAAATGCTTTCTTGGACGCTGTCTCCTTTCGCCACGCTGAGCCCGCATGCGCTCTATGCGATCTTGCATTTGCGCACGGAAGTGTTTGTGATGGAGCAGCAGTGCGCGTTTCAAGACATGGATTACGCGGATCAGCAGGCTTGGCATTTGCAGGCCTATGTGCCTGGGCAAGACGGGCCTGGCGCGCTGGTGGCTTACAGCCGCTTGTTCGCGCCCGGCATCAAGTACGCGGAGGCGAGCATTGGCCGGGTGATGTCGCATCAGTCCCGTCGCGGCACGGGCTTGGGCAAGCAGCTGATGGCTGAGAGCATCTCGCGCTGCGGCCGGCTTTTTGGCGAGGCCACGCCGATCCGCATTGGCGCGCAGGCGCGGCTGGAAAAGTTCTACCAAGGCTTTGGCTTTATGACTGCTTCGCCCGAGTACATCGAAGACGGCATTCCCCACATCGAGATGGTGCGCAAATGAGCAATGCGGGCGCAGAGTTCAGAGACGATGCAAGGCCCATAGCCACGCCTGCCACGCCTGCCGCGCCTGCCGCGCCAGGAGGGCCTGCTGGTTCAGGCAACGCCGCCGCGCGCAAATGGCTGAGCAGCGAACAGTTGGCCCCGCTCACCACACTCTCCACCGGCAAGGCGCTCGCGTCGCTCGGGCTCACCATTGGCTTGCTGGCGGCGCTGATCGCCACGGGCATCTGGGCTTGGGGGCAGGGCGCTTGGCTGATTGTTGCGCTGTGCATCATCGGCATCGGCATCCAGCAGCACGCGATCTTCATCTTGAACCACGAAGCGGCGCACCAGCGCTTGCTGCCGCATCGCAAATTGAACGATGCACTCGGCAGCTTGATTGGCATGAGCGGCGGAGTCAGCATGCACACCTACCGCGTGACGCATCGGCTGCACCACAACCACCTCTACGGCAAGCAAGACCCCGATACCGCGATCCACGGCGGCTACCCCCGAGGCCGCAAGTACCTCGTGAAGAAGCTGCTGCAAGACCTGATCGGTCTCAATGCCTGGAAAACCTACGCCTACTTCTTTGGCGCACCCGCCATCAACGACGACACCGGCAGCGCCATCAACCCCCTGAACGACACCAGCCCCGATCTGCGCCGCGCCGCGCGAGCGGATCGCGTGCGTGTGGTGGTGTTTCAAATCGGTGTGCCGACCACTCTGTTTTTGATAGCGACGTATGCTTATTTCACCAGGACAGAGGGGCTGTTTGCCTTAAAACTGCTCGGTTTTTACGCCTTGTTTTGGCTTTTGCCGCTCGTCACCGTGCTCCAGCCGATCCTGCGCCTGAGGGCCATTTGCGAGCACGGCGCCGTCACTGATCTTTCAAGCCCGCTCACAGCTGCGCGCTGTGTGCGCACCTGGGGCAGCGTCGGCAATTGGATAGGCCGCGCCGTGCTGTTTCCGCACCATGTGAACCACCACTTGGAGCACCACCTCTACCCCGCCGTGCCGCACTACCACTTGCCTAAGCTGCATGCGCTGCTGCTGGCTAAGGGCGCTCTGCAAGGCGCGCAGGTGCGCGATGTGGTCGAGACGCTGCGCGATATTTTTGCGCCGCGCAGGCAAGCCAAGCTGCTGTCCGCTGCGTGACTGCCCAGCCGCAACCGCGCAGGCCTTTGGCGCGTAAGCTGAGCACTGTTTTGCGAGACCTGCC
>JAAFHN010000459.1 GCA_013298415.1 Comamonadaceae bacterium | reverse complement strand
GTTGTGCCCAGCCAGCCCCGAGATCGGCACGACCGCTGTGGGCTTGATTTGCGCCTCAGCCGCGAGCTTGCTCAGTGCCGCAGACACGTTGGTGAAGGCCAACTTCGGGTCAGCGACTGCATCCAGCTTGTTCACCGCAAACACGATGTGCGGCACGCGCAGCAATTGGCAAAGCAGGCTGTGGCGGCGGGTTTGCGGCAGGAGCTGCACGCTGGGCGAGGCCCAATCGAGCTTGGTCACGTCCACCAGCACCACGGCGCAATCGGCGTTGGACGCGGCAGTGACCATGTTGCGCGTGTACTGCTCGTGGCCGGGGCAATCGCCAATGATGAATTTACGAGCAGGCGTAGAAAAATACCGCCAAGCCACATCAATCGTGATGCCTTGCTCGCGCTCCGCACTCAAACCATCGGTGAGCAATGCCAAATCAGCCGCGCCCGAGCGAGAAACCGAAGCCAATTGATCGCGCATCACAGATTGCGAATCCAACAATAAGCGACCAATGAGCGTAGATTTGCCATCGTCCACACTGCCGCAGGTGATGAAGGTGAGGGGTTGGGTGTTCATGGGGCGTAGGGGAAATTTTGAACGCAAAGGTTGCGAAATGAACGCAAAGGGCGCAAAGTCAAACCAAAAAGAAACAAAAACTGCTAATCAACAACAAGAATTCGGCTGCTTATTTTGCGAATTTCGCGTTCATTCAGCGCTCTTTGCGTTCAAAAAGGCTGTTGAATCTCAGTCTAGAAGTAACCTTCTTTTTTGCGCTTTTCCATGCTCGCGTCTGAGGTTTGATCGTCTATTCTTGTTTCGCCGCGTTCGCTGATGGTGGTTTGGAGGGTTTCTGTGATGATTTGGCTCACCGTGTTGGCGCTGGACAGCACGGGTGCTGTGCAGGTGATGTCGCCCACGGTACGGAACCTGACGCTTCGGACTTCAGGCGTTTCGCCGGGCTTTGCGGGTGTGAGTGGGGTGATGGGCACGACCAGGCCCTTGCGCTGCACTACGGGGCGCTCATGGCTGAAATAAATGCTGGGCAATTGCATGCCTTCGCGCTCAATGTATTGCCACACATCCAGCTCTGTCCAATTGGAGATGGGGAACACTCGGAAATGCTCGCCCACTTGGAGCTTGGTGTTGTAGAGCGACCACAATTCTGGCCGCTGGTCTTTGGGCTGCCATTGGCCAAAGCTGTCGCGGTGGCTGAAAATGCGCTCTTTGGCGCGGGCTTTTTCTTCGTCTCGCCTGGCACCACCAATCAATGCATCGAATTTGAATTCTTCAATCGCCTCCAAAAGCGTCACGCTTTGATGCGCATTGCGTGGCTCATCTGGCCTGCTCAAGCGCACCGTCCCGCGCGCCATGCTGTCTTCCACGTTTCGCACAATCAGCCGAGCGCCCAATTCCGCAGCTCGCGAGTCCCGAAAATCAGTCACTTCGGTGTAGTTGTGCCCGGTGTCGATCATCAGCAAGGGGTAAGGAATGTGTCCCGCGCCAAATGCTTTCTCCGCACACCTTAATATCACCGCAGAATCTTTGCCCCCAGAAAAGAGCAGGGCGGGGCGCTCGAATACGGCTGCCACCTCACGCAGGATAAAAATGGTTTCTTCTTCAAGCGCATCGAGATGCGAATGAAGATGGAGGAGAGAGGGGTCTATACGGGCGTTCATTTGAGGCGAGGGAAGAAGGGAAAATTTGAACGCAAAGGGCGCAAAATTGACGCGAAAGACGCAAAGTCAATCCGAAAAAGCAAATTGGCTGTTTTTTTCGCGCGCTTCGCGTTGATTTAGCGCTCTTTGCGTTCAAAAAGGCTGTTCAGGATTCCTGTTTCACATGCAATCCGCATTCCTGCGACCCTTCTTGTTCCCACCACCATCTGCCGGCGCGGATGTCTTCTCCGGCGGCGATTGGGCGGGTGCAGGGTTGGCAGCCAATGCTGGGGTAGAACTGGTCGTGCAGGGGGTTGTAGGGCACCTGGTTGGCTTGGATGAAATGCCACACGTCGCCTTGCGTCCACTCGGCGAGCGGGTTGAATTTCGTGGGCTTGCCGGGGCTGTGTTCCACAAATGGCACTTCGGCTCGGGCATCGCTTTGCTCTCTGCGCAGGCCGGTCACCCATGCGGTTTTGCCGGCCAGGGCACGCTCCAGCGGCTCCAGCTTTCTGAGCGCGCAGCAGGCTTTTCGCTGTGCGATGCTGTCGTACATGCTGCGCTCACCATGCTGGCTCACGAAGCTGATCACGGCCTCGGCGCGGGGCTTGAACACCTGCGGGGCTTGGCCGTAGCGAACCGCGATTCGTTCGATCAGCGCGAGTGTCTCGGCGTGCAGTGCACCGGTATCGAGCACGAAGCCGGAGATCGGCAAATCCAGCTCAGCGATCAGGTGGGTGAGCACCATGTCTTCTGCGCCCAGGCTGTTGGCCAGCAGCACCGTGCCGAGCGGGCCGTGGGCCGCAGCGGCGCGCAGTTGCTCGCGGCTGAGTGCCAGCTTGGCCGCAAACGTGGGCGAGGGCCGGGCGTAGAGGCTGAAGGCATCGGTAGCGAAATTCATGCCACGGCCTGGGCGATGCCCTTCGACAGGCTCAGGGCGAACGGCATCGAGTTCCCCGTTCGGGCTGAGCTTGTCGAAGCTCCCGCCAGCCCTTCGACCAAGTTCAGGGCGAACGGCATCGGGTTCCCCGTTCGGGCTGAGCTTGTCGAAGCTCCCGCCAGCCCTTCGACCAAGCTCAGGGCGAACGGCGACGGGGTTCTCCGCTGGGGCTGAGCTTGTCGAGGCCCCTGCCAGCCCTTCGATAGGCTCAGGGCGAACGGCATCGAGTTCCCCGTTCGGGCTGAGCTTGTCGAAGCTCCCGCGAGCCCTTCGACCAAGCTCAGGGTGAATGGCGACCGGGTTCTCCGTTCGGGCTGAGCTCGTCGAAGCTCCCGCCAGCCCTTCGACAGGCTCAGGGCGAACGGCATCGGGTTCCCCGTTCGGGCTGAGCTTGTCGAAGCTCCCTCCAGCCCTTCGACCAAGTTC
>JAAFHN010000398.1 GCA_013298415.1 Comamonadaceae bacterium | reverse complement strand
TGCAAGATATTGCATCAACATTATGCAGTAAAGTTCATTTCAATCATGTCAACGCCCGAATCTGACCAACGACACCCGCTGCTTGACCGCTTGGGCCAGCAAGTGCGCGCCCTGCGCGCCAGGCGCGGGCTCACGCGCAAAGCACTCGCCACAGCCGCAGGTGTGAGCGAGCGGCATTTGGCCAATTTAGAGCAGGGCCAGGGCAATGCCTCCGTGCTGGTGCTCAACGACGTGGCCCAAGCCCTCCAAAGCCCACTCGCCGAGCTGCTGGGCGATGTGACGACCTCCTCGCCCGAATGGATGCTGCTGCGCCAATTGCTTGCCGGGCGCGATGATGGCGCTTTAGGCAAGGTGCGCCAAGCGGCGCTGCAAGCCTTGGGAGAAAGTGCCGATGCGCAAAGCCAAACCGAGCGCAAGCAGCGCATCGCCCTCGTGGGCCTGCGCGGTGCAGGCAAATCCACACTCGGCAAGCGGCTGGCCGATGCACTGGGCCACGAATTCATAGAGCTGAATCAGGAAATTGAGGCGCTTGCGGGATGCAGCGTGGCCGAGATCCAAGCGCTCTACGGCATGACGGCTTACCGCCGCTACGAGCAGCGCGCGCTCACCGCCGCCATCGAGTCACACAACCCCTGCGTGATCGCCACGCCAGGCGGCCTGGTGTCAGAGCTCTCCACTTTCGACGTGCTTCTGAAGCGCTGCACCACGATTTGGCTGCAAGCCACCCCGCAAGACCACATGGCCCGCGTGATGGCGCAAGGCGACACGCGGCCCATGGGCGCAAAAGCAGGCACACCCAGCAAAGAAGCCATGGCCGATTTGCAGCGCATCCTAGAAGGCCGAGCCCCCTTCTACGCCAAAGCCGATTTCAGCGTGAACACCAGCGGGCAAAACGAAGATGCGACGCTGAAGTTGTTGGTGGATTGGGTTGCCGCGGCGTAGGGGAAAGGGACAGCCGAACGCAAAGGGCGCGAAATTGACGCGAAGGGCGCAAAGTCAATCCAAAATGCTATCTATTGAATAGCAATGGATATCGAAAATACCAGGACAGAGCGCCGATTCCATTTCAAAACTAGCTGCTTGGCTTGACTCCGCGCCCTTTGCGTTCATTTCGCGCCCTTTGCGTTCAAAAATTTCTCCCTCTCCCCTTGCACAAGCCCAAAATATGCAATATAGTGCATCTCATGACACATCCCAACACCCCCGTTGAGTACCAAACGCATCCCAGCCAGTACCGTCACTGGAAGCTGTCTGTGGATGGTGCCGTCGCCACTTTGAAGGCGGACTTTGATGAGAATGCTGGCCTCAGGCCGGGCTACAAGTTAAAGCTCAACAGCTACGACTTGGGCGTGGACATTGAGCTGAATGACGCGCTCAACCGCATCCGCTTCGAGCACCCCAGCGTGCGCACGGTGGTGCTCACGAGTGCCAAAGAAAAGGTGTTTTGCTCGGGCGCCAACATCTTCATGTTGGGTGTTTCAAGCCACGCATGGAAGGTGAACTTTTGCAAGTTCACCAACGAAACCCGCAACGGCATGGAAGACTCGTCTGCCCACGACGGCATCAAGTTCATCGCCGCAGTGAACGGGGCTTGCGCAGGCGGTGGCTACGAAGTGGCCCTGGCTTGCGACGAGATCATCTTGATCGACGACCGATCCAGCGCCGTGAGCCTGCCTGAAGTGCCCTTGCTCGGCGTGCTGCCCGGCACAGGCGGCTTGACCCGCGTGACCGACAAGCGCAAGGTGCGCCACGATTTGGCCGATATTTTTTGCACCAGCGTAGAAGGCGTGCGCGGCCAAAAAGCCAAAGCCTGGCGGCTGGTGGACCACATTGCCAAGCCCGCCGTGTTTCAAAGCACCGTGGCCGAGCGCGCTGCGGCACTCGCTGCAGGCTCCACGCGGCCAGCCGATGCCAAGGGCGTGGCGCTGCCAGCGCTGCAAAAAAACATTGACGCCGATGCACTGACCTACAGCACCGTCACCATACAAATCGACCGCGCCAAGCGCACCGCCACGTGGACGGTGCATGCACCCAAAGCACCGGTGCCCAGCAGCGCCGCCGAGATCGACGCAGCAGGCGCAGCCTACTTCCCGCTGGTATTGGCCCGCGAGCTGGACGACGCGATCCTCAGCATGCGCACCAACGAGCTGGACATCGGCACTTGGCTGATTGAAACCCAAGGCTCGTCTGATGCTGTGTTGCAAATGGACGCAGCGATGGCCGCCAGCGCAGACCACTGGCTCACCCGCGCCACGCAGGGCATGCTGCGCCGCGCGTTCAGCCGCTTGGATGTGTCTAGCCGCAGCCTTTTCGCGCTGATTCAGCCTGGCAGTTGCTTCGCCGGCAGCTACTTGGAGCTGGCGCTTGCCTGCGACCGCAGCTACCACCTGGCCCTGCCTGACGACGAAGCCAAGGCGCCGAAGATCACTGTTGCAGACGCGAATTTCGGCCTGTACCCCATGGCCACAGGCCAGAGCCGCTTGGCTCGCCGCTTCTACAACGAGGCCCCCGCACTGGAGGCCGTGCGCGCCAAGGCGGGCCAGCCGCTCGATGCAGACCAGGCCCACGCGCTCGGCCTGAACACCGCCAACCCCGACGACATCGACTGGGCCGACGAAGTGCGCATCGCAGTTGAAGAGCGCGCCGCCATGAGCCCGGATGCACTCACTGGCCTGGAAGCCAACCTGCGCTTCAACGGCCCTGAAAACATGGTCACCCGCGTGTTTGGCCGCCTAACCGCCTGGCAAAACTGGATCTTCCAACGCCCCAACGCCGTAGGCGAAAAAGGCGCGTTAAAGGTCTACGGCAAAGGCGACAAAGCCGTGTTCGATTTGAATCGCGTGTAGGGATCCCCTTGAACGCAAAGTGCGCGAAATGTACGCAAAGGGCGCAGAGTCAATCCAAAAAGATCAATCAAAATTCATAGCAACGAATGCCCAATATGCATAGACAAAACCTGGACTTCATTTCAAAACTGGCTGCATGGATTGACTCCGCGCCCTTTGCGTTCACTTAGCGCTCTTCGCGTTCAAAACTGCCCCCTTCCCCTACGCCCCACACCCCCCAAGGCAACATCATGTCCACCATCAATTACTCTGAAAAAATCCCCAACAATGTCAACTTGGGCGAGGACCGCACTTTGCAGCGGGCGCTTGAGAGCTGGCAGCCGAATTTCATCAACTGGTGGGACGACATTGGCCCCTCCGGCTCGCGGGATTCCGAGGTGTACTTGCGCACTGCCGTGAGCGTGGATCCGCAAGGCTGGGCGCAGTTTGGCCACACCAAAATGCGCGACTACCGCTGGGGCATTTTTCTGAACCCAGGCGATGCCAACCGCGAGATTGCTTTTGGCGATCACAAGGGCAGCACCGTGTGGCAAGACGTGCCTGGCGAATACCGCGCCAATTTGCG
>JAAFHN010000059.1 GCA_013298415.1 Comamonadaceae bacterium | reverse complement strand
CGCCGCACATCCGCTCTTACTTGGGCATGCCGCTGGAGATTGCGCCGGGCTTGCTGGCGGGCACTTTGTGCGCCATTGACCGCATGCCCCGCAGCTTCGAGCGCGAAGACATGGAAATCATGAACGACCTGGCGCGCATGGCCGAATCCGAGCTGCGCGTGAGCGCGATGGCAGATCAGCAAAAGCGCTACTTGGCCGAGCTGGAGCGCAACCAGCGCAAAGCCGTGCTCGACCCGGTGACGGGTGCTTGGCTGCCTGCCGGGTTTGTGGAGCTGATGAGACGCGGTCTGCGTGATGTGCAGCTCGGCCAAGCGCATGTGGGCATCGTCGCCATGCGCCTGCTGAATCCGCATGAATTTGGCAGCGATGCCGATGACGCCTCGCGTGCCGCGCGCGCCATGCTGCTCTCGCAAATCCTCCGCAAAAACATGCCCGCCAACGCAGCGCTCTGTCGCATCAAAGGTGGCTACGCGATGGCGCTGATGGGCGACAAAAACCCCGCGAAACTGCGCGAGCAAATTGATGAGCTGCGCCGCTTGGACGACATGGCCCTCAGCGGCTTCACCATTCCAGGCCAAACTTTGGTGATGAATACCGTGGAACGCGTGTTCAGACCCGCCGACCGCCCCGAAGACGCGCAAGCCATCTACGACGAGGCGCTGATGCAGCTCAGAGAAGGCATCAACACCGCACCGGCGATGCTGGAATAGCTCGTTGCCCAGGCAACATGGAATTCACCAACCATTCGGTCGATTAATTCGCTATACTTGCCTCACCGGCCCCAGAACCCGGGCCTGGAGCGCCTGTATGTACACCCAAGCGATGGATATGCCGCCCCCTGCGGGCGAGGCTTTGCCCAAGCGGCACTTGAGCGCAGTGGGCTCGCCCGATGCGGCGCAGTTGACCGCGCTTCAAGCCAAGTTCGACGCAAAAATTGATGCCGATGGCCGCATCGAGCCGCAAGACTGGATGCCCGAGGCCTACCGCAAAACGCTCGTTAGGCAAATCAGCCAGCATGCGCACAGCGAAATCATTGGCATGCAGCCCGAGGGCAACTGGATCAGCCGCGCGCCCTCACTCAAACGCAAAGCCATTCTGCTCGCCAAGGTGCAAGACGAAGCGGGCCATGGCCTCTACCTCTACAGCGCGGGCGAAACCCTGGGCACGAGCCGCGAAGAGATGGTGCAGGCCCTTCATGAGGGCAAAGCCAAGTATTCGAGCATCTTCAACTACCCCACGCTCACGTGGGCCGATGTGGGCGTGATCGGCTGGCTGGTGGACGGCGCGGCCATCATGAACCAAGTGCCGATTTGCAGATGCAGCTACGGCCCATATGCCCGGGCCATGATCCGCGTTTGCAAAGAAGAGAGCTTCCACCAGCGCCAAGGCTTTGAAAGCCTGATGGCGATGATGAAGGGCACCACTGCCCAGCGCGAGATGGTGCAAGACGCAGTGAACCGTTGGTGGTGGCCGGTGCTGGCCATGTTTGGCCCACCGGATGCCAACAGCCCCAACAGCGCGCAAGGCATGCGCTGGGGCATCAAGCGCCTCTCAAACGACGAGCTGCGCCAACGATTTGTAGACGCAACCGTGCCGCAGGCCAAGGTGCTCGGCGTGACGCTGCCCGACCCCGATCTGAAATGGAACGACACCCGCCAAGCCCACGACTTTGGCGAGATCGATTGGGATGAGTTCTGGCAAGTGGTCGGCGGCAACGGCCCCTGCAACGCCGAGCGCCTGGCCACCCACAAGAAGGCGCATGCGCAAGGGGCATGGGTGCGAGAAGCGGCTGAGGCCTATGCGGCAAAAAGGGCTGTGGATCTCAAAGCTGCTTAGGGGCAGTTTCACAGGAGATCAAGAGACAAGGAGTTGAAGGAAAACAGCCATTTTTCTGTTTTTCTCACTCAAATCGCCTGATTAGGACCATGCCTCAGATGGAAACCCGTTCGCCCTGAGCTTGGTCGTTGGGCATCGCCAGGGGCTTCGACAGGCTCAGCCTGAACGGACGGGTTGGCGCATCTGAGGCATGGTCCCAATCAGGTTAAATCGACTCACTGTCGATATGAAATCAATGTTTCTTGCTATCAATTTCGAACTTTTGGCTGTTTCTTCCTGATCTCCTGATCTCCTGTGAAATTGCCCCCTACGCCCCCTACGCCCCTGACACCCCATGAGCACCACCCTTTTTGAGATTTTCATCCGCTCCAAGCAAGGCTTGGAACACAAGCATTGCGGCAGTTTGCATGCGGCCGACGTGGAGCAAGCGCTCACGCTGGCACGCGACGTGTACACACGCAGGCAAGAGGGCGTGAGCATCTGGGTGGTCAAAAGCACCGACATCACGGCATCGCAGCCCGATGACAAAGCCGAGATGTTTGACCCGATGGCCGACAAGATTTATCGGCATCCCACCTTTTATGCCATTCCAGACGATGTGGGGCACATGTGAGCACGCTGCCCTACGTTCTTCAATTGGCCGACAATGCGCTGATCTTGGGCCAGCGCAACGTCGAATGGTGCAGCAATGGGCCCACGCTGGAAGAAGACATTGCCCAAGCCAACATGAGCTTGGATTTGATTGGCCAGGCGCGGATGCTTTACCAATATGCGGCTGAGCTATCTGGCAATGATTCAAACGAAGATCAATTCGCCTATTTCAGAGAAGCGCATGAGTTTCGCAATTTGAGTTTGCTCGAATTGCCGCACTTTGATGCACATGAAGGTCTGCTCACCACCACCGCCAAACACGAGCGCGATTTCGGCACCACCATTTGCCGTAATTTTCTCTACAGCACCTATGCGTTCGCCCAATGGCATGCATTGCTGCAAAGCGCGGACGCCACGATTGCCGCCATTGCCGCCAAATCGATCAAAGAAACCCGCTACCACCTGCGCACCAGCAGAGATTGGCTGGTGCGGCTCGGTGACGGCACGGCCGAGTCGCATGCTCGCGTGCAAGCCTCGCTGCGCGTGCTTTGGCCCTACACCCAGGAGTTTTTCGCAACAAGCGCGATTGAAGCTGCGACCTTGGCAGCGGGCATTGGCCACGATCCCGCGGCCTTGCGCACTGGCTGGAACGACGCCGTGAACGACGCTTTGACCGAAGCCACGCTGCAACGGCCCGCAGATGGCGGCTTCACGCCACGAGGCAAAAGCGGCATCCACACCGTGCATTTGAGCCCACTGCTGGCCGAGATGCAAAGCCTGGCCCGGGCGCATCCGCAAGGCGTGTGGTGAGCGATCACTTAAGCGCGCCGCCAGAGCTGGCAAGCATCGTGGCTCGGGCACGCACGCTGGCCGCATCGGTGCCCGACCCCGAAATCCCAGTGGTGAACATCGAAGATCTGGGCATCTTGCGCGACGTGCGGGCGGTGCCGCATGGTGCCGGCTGGGTGGTGGAGGTCGTCATCACGCCCACCTACAGCGGCTGCCCGGCGATGGATGCGATCAAAGACGACATCTTGGCTGAGCTGGATGCCCACGAGATCCCAGCCCGAGTGCGCACCCAGCTCGCGCCCGCCTGGACGTCCGACTGGATCGGCCCCGCTGCACAAGAAAAGCTGCGTCAATACGGCATCGCCCCGCCGAGCGGCGAGGCAGCGATGAACGCTGTAAAACTCGTAGCACTACACGTTGTAAATGCTAGGACAGAGGGGCAAGATGATGCCGAAAACAGCATCCCCTGCCCCCAATGCACGTCTGAAGACACTGTGGAAGTCAATTTCTTCGGCTCCACCGCCTGCAAGGCCCAATACCGCTGCCTAAACTGTAAAGAGCCGTTTGATTACTTCAAGGTTTATTAGAGGCGTTTTCAGAGCAATTTCACAGGAGATCAGGAGATAAGGAGTGGAGAAAAAGGAACAGCCTTTTTGTATTTGATTCAACCCTTCGGCTGCTTCTTCTTTGTCTCCTGATCTCCTGATCTCCTGTAAATAGATCCCGAACCCCTCCCCATGCTTCATTTTCATTCACTGTTCATCAAGCACGTGGCCGCAGAAACGGCACAGGCTGTTGTCATCACTTTCGCCATTCCGCCCGATCTGCGTGATGAATTCAGCTTTGCACCCGGGCAGTTTTTGACGCTGAAAGCGCAGATCAATGGTGAATTCATTCGGCGCAGCTACAGCATTTGTTCATCGCTTCAAGCCTTTGAAGCACATCAAAAAATCTCTGTGGCGATCAAGCAGGTTGACGGCGGTGTATTTTCAAGCTGGGCTCAAAATTTGCAGGCTGGCGATGAATTGGATGTGATGCCGCCTGATGGCAGATTTGTGTCGCAAGCCCCAGCTGGCGCACATCGGCTTTGCATTGCCGCAGGCTCGGGCATCACGCCCATGATGAGCTTGATGGCTTCCAATCTGGCGGCTGATCCCGCAGCGCAATTCACGCTCATTTACGGCAACCAGAGCCTGGCCAGCACGATGTTTTTGGAAACGCTGCAAGACCTAAAAGATCGCTACGCAAGCCGAGTGAGCCTGATCCAGGTGTTTTCGCGCCAGAGCCAAGAACTGCCGCGCTTCAACGGCCGCCTGGATCGGGCCAAGCTCGACGATTTGCTGGCCAATTTGGTCCCGACACACGCCATCCATGAAGCCTTCGTCTGCGGGCCTGAAGGCATGATCGAGGCAGCCGTTGCCGCGCTGCAAGCGGCTGGCATGCCGCCCGAGAGCATCCGCACCGAGCGGTTCGCCACCTCAAACACTCCAAAATTCGCAGCGTCAGATGCCCAAAACACCAGGACAGAGCCTCAAAATGACGCAAAAATTGCCCTGACGATCATCGCAGACGGCGTGAAACACGAGCTGCGCATGCGCGAGACCGACACCGTGCTCGAAGTGGCCCTCGAAGCGGGCCTGGACTTGCCCTACAGCTGCAAAGGCGGCGTGTGCTGCACCTGCCGCGCCAAAGTCACGGCTGGCAGCGTAAAAATGCTCAAAAACTTCACCCTAGAAGCGGGCGAAGTAGCCCAAGGCTTCGCCCTCACCTGCCAAAGCTGCCCCACCAGCGCCGCGCTAGAAATCAGCTTCGACGAGCGCTGAGGCTTGAGGGTTCAGTAACGCGAAAAAAACGAAAAGATCGCGAAAAGCACCGAAAAATAGCCGTAGGAAGGTTTGCCGCAGCGCGTCAAGGGCTTTGGTCTCCACGACGAGCCTCACGCGAAGAAATCGAAATTTGGCTTCATTTTTAGCGTTTTTCGCGTGTTTTCAGCGTTTTTCGCGTTACTTCCCCCTGACCTCTACACCCTCACCTGATAACCGCTTTTTGCAGCCAGGTCGCAAACGCATTCACTTCCCATCTTTCCATCGCACCACTGCGCCAGCACAGGTAGTGCGCATGCGGGCTCACGATGTTGCGCTCGAAAAGGCGCACCAGGCTGCCGTCTGCGAGCCAAGGCGCGCCGAGCTTTAGGCGCACGAGCGCCACGCCAAGGCCTTGCGCGGCGGCATCGCACATGAGGCCGATGTCGTTGAAGGTGGAGCCTTCTGTCGGCTCAGGCCAATCGAGTTCGTGGGCGGCAAACCAAGTGCGCCAAGGCTCCAAGGGGCTGCGCAGCAGGGTGGCGTGCTGCAAATCCTCGTTGCGCTCAATCGCGCCGCGCTCGCGCAAATAGCTGGGCGCGGCAACGGGCGTGACTTCATCCTTCACCAAACACACGTGCTCCACATCGGCGTAGCGGCCTGTGCCAAAGCGGATCGTGAGATCGGCGTCTTCGGCCACCACGTCTAAGAGCGGGATAGAGACTTGCAGCGTCAAGTCAATCTCGGGATGCGTCTCCGTGAAATCGCGGATGCGGGGCATCAAGATCGCGCGGGCAAAAGTGGGCGTGATCGCCACTTTGAGCTTGCGGCGACCTCGGGACACGTCTTTGCCCGGGAAGCGCTGGAGTGCGGTGAGCCCCTCTCGCACATGGGCCAGGTATTCGCTGCCTTCGGTGGTGAGCGAAAAATCGGCGCGTCCAAAGAGCTTGGTAGCCAGCATCTCTTCCAACTGCCGCACCCGGTGGCTGACCGCTGAGGGCGTGACGAAAAGCTCGTCAGCCGTCTGCGTGACGCTGCGCAGCCGCGCCAGCGCCTCAAAAGTGAGCAAGCATTGGATCGGCGGAATGCGAGACATGATCAGATCCAGTTCTCAGTGCGTGGGGTTCAAACCCTGAAATCGCCCATGGATGCCCAGGTGGACACCCGTTGCACGCGGTGCACCATGGCATACCAAAGCAAGAGGAGCAAGGCCGCTACGCAAACCGCGACCAGTGCCGCCGCCAAGCTGAGCAGCGGCTTTGCGCCGCGCGCCAGCCACCCGCTTGGCGCAGCGCTCTGCCCTTGCTGCAACCGGATCGACACTTCGCTGTGCATGCCGCCATACGTGGCTTCATCAATGCGCTTTAAGGTGAGTGCCCGAAAGTCTCGGGTCGGCTCGTAAAGGTATCCGCCGGCCTTTGGGCCGTCGGGGTGTTTGCGCAACAGCGCCTGCTCCAAATCGGGCAAGAATTTCAAGCCCTGTACACGGGCCGCCGCCGCATCGCCTTGCGCCAACGCAATCTGGGCTTGCACGTACGCAGCGCCTATGGCATTGCTGTCGACCGGCAGCAGCTTTGAAGCCTCTGCCCAGTCTTGCTTTTTGAGCGCCGATTCCAAATGCCCGCGCGCGGCGCGATTGCCCTCGCCGCTGAGTTGCATGGCCAAAGCCGCGCCGCCCAAACCAAAGAGCAGCACCAGCCAGAGCTTGCGATGCAAAGGCGACATGGCCCCGCGCGACATGGCGCTCACACCAAGCCCCGCCACCGCCAAAAATGCGAGCTGCAAAACCAGCGGCCACCGCGAGGTATCGCTCATGTTGGCAAACAAGTTGGCTGGCACCTGCACCTGCGCCTCGCCCGCCCAAAGGGAGCTGATGGCAGAAAGCGCCTGCGGCCCAAAACTCAGCAAGGCCGTGAGCGCCATGGCCAAGAGCAAAAAGCCAAGAATGCCGACCAAGGCCGTGCGCAGCTTGAGCAGCTCCACGCGGTCATGCAGACGCTGATGTTGCTCGGCCTGCGCGGCATGGTCGTGCGCATCGGAAGAGTCGTGATCGCTCAAAGTCATTGCTTAGCGCTGTGTCGCTCAGGCCAAAACCGCTTGCATGTCATGCCCATATCACCCACCCAGCACCCGCTCATCACTCGCTTTTGCTCAGTTGCAGCTTCAGCTGTTCACGCATTTGCGAAAGCTGATCCGCCACCCCTGCGCGCTGCTTGAGCCCGTCTTGGTTGATCTTGATGACTTCTTGCACCGTGCTGAGCAGCGTGTTTTGCACTTCCTGCAAGGTGCTCACATCGATCACCATGCGCTGGTTGCTTTGCGCGGTGGCAAGGGTGTTGGTTTTCAGAAGCTGAGCGTTTTCTTTCAGGAAAGCGTTGGTTGCGTCGTCAATCGTGCCGGCGAGCTGCACGGCGCTGCGCTGCTCTTGCAAGGAAAGCGCCAGCATGAACTGCCGCTTCCAAGCGGGCAGCGTGAGCTCTTTGACGGTGTGAAACTTCTCGATCAGCATCGAGTTGTTCGTTTGCACGAGGCGAATCATCGGCAGGGTTTGCAGCGCGGCGTGCTGGAGCACCCGCATGTCGGCAATGCGCTTGTCCAGCATGTCGGCGGCGGCAATTTTGTCTTGCAGTTCTTGGCTTTGCAGCGGCGTGAGCTGCCCCACTGCGGCTTTGGCCTGGCCCTCGGCCACTTCACCCCGCACGCGCTGCACCGCCATTTGCCCAGCCGCGATGTGCAAGCCCAGTTCGCGGTATTCGCCCTTCACCGCAGCAAAGCCTTGATCCAGCGACTCGATGCGCGCTTGCAGGCCGCGCTGCATGCCAGTCACTTCACCCATCAAGCGTTCGATGTTGGTTTGCACCGAACTGAACTGGCTCACAAGCTCGTTTTTGCTCTGCCGCATCTTGTCGATCAGGCCGCCCACCAGCGGCAAGCGCGAGCGCTTTTCACCGAGTGCATGCAGGTTCAAGGATTGCGCTTGGGTCACGATCTCGGTGAGCTTGCCGCCCAGACCCTCAATGTCGCCAGCGCGCACTTGAGACAGCATCTGATCGGCAATGCCCGCGCTCTTTTGTGCGGCTTCTTGGCCAAAGCGGCTGAGTGGGTCGCGCCGCGTCAGGTCAAGCCCTTGCGCAAGGGTTTCGATCTCAGCCGTGTCGCTGATCGTTAAACCCAGCGCTTCGAGCTGCGGCTCGCCCAGTGTGATGGCCGCGCTGGTGGGCGAGGCAGTGGTGATGGCATTCACGTAGCGGGCTCCTCAATGCTGAAAGACGCAAATTGTTTGGAAAAGAGCTCAAACCCCACTCGCTGGCGCCACAGCGGCAAGAGCACGGTGAGCACTTCCGAAAACCGATCTTGCACTGCGTTGGCCTGAGCTTGCGCGAGCTTGATTTGCTCGGCGCTCAAAAGCGCTGCGTTGTGCAATGCGCTCAGATTGTCCACACGGCGGGCAAAGCGCGGCCAGTAGTCGGGTTGGTCGGCAAAGCTTGCGGCTTGCCGATGCCGCTCGAATTGCGGCAAAAGCGCCTGCTGCGCCACTTTCACGACTTGGGCGAGCCACTCGGCCTGTGACAGCGCGTGCTCGCGCTCATTGGCCAAGCGCAGTGCCAAGTCGCGCACTTGGGGCAGCAAATCTTGCCCGCGTTTTGCCGTGCCTTCGAGCTGCGTACACGCGTGCCAAAACGTGAGCTCTCGCTCCAGCGCCAGCCCGGTGAATCGCTGCCACCAGTGCGCCATGCCCTCTTTGGGGCGGCGAAAGCTATCGATCATGGGCAACAAGCGCTCGGTGGTGCGGGCCAGTTGCGTCACCGGGCTGTCGGCAGCCCGCTCGGGCTTGAAGGGTTCGTCGCTCGCGCCGGGGATGTGACCGAGCTCGCGCAGATCGCCGAGCGGTGCAGAGAGCAGCAATTTCAAGGGCGGCACTGGCAGGAGTGTTGCGGCCCGGGCTTGCGGTGCATTGCGAGCCGTCGCCTCCAGCGGCACCAAGGTCAAATCATCCGCGCGCAACTTCAGCACCTCGATGTTCGTGATTCATCCTCATTGTTTTGCCGCGTCCACGATCCGGGTGCTCAAGCCCTTGCCTACCGCACTGGCATCCAGCGGCTTTTGCAAAATGGGCGTTCCTGCTTGGAGCGCTGGCATGGCCAGATCAGCGCTCGCCGGTGCGCCGCGCCCGAGCAACTCCCGGCGCACACTGGCTGGCAGTATGGCCCAGTGCGAGGCCGCAATCGATTTGCCTGCGAACACGCCGCGCTCCGCCACACCGACCCTCTGACCTCCGAGATCAAGCACGCTGACCTGAACGGGCACGGCCACGCCGAAGACTTGCGCCCAGACGCAGGCGTGGCCAGGCGCTGGCGGCAGGGCGCATTCACGATCGAGCGCGCTGGCGGGCAAGCTGCGCAGCGCGCCGCGCGGCAGCTTGTTGTAGGCCGTTTCCATTCGGCCCGAGGCCGTGTTTGCTTCGTCAGGTGGCCACGCAGCGGGCTCTGGCACGCCGGGCGCAAAGAACGAGGCGTTCAGCTCAGCGGGGATCACCGGCTCACCCGGCCTCAAATCGAAGAGCCGCCCCCAAAGCCAATGACCATGCCCATACATCGAGGAGCGCGGAATCTCCAGCGACAGCACCACGGCCTCTGCTTCCAGCTCACGCGCGCGCACCACGCCAAACACGCCGATGCCAGGTGGAAACTGCGTTCGGCGCGGCTCCGCCATCGGTTGATCCCGCCATTGCAACAAGCCCAGCTGCCCCACAGCGATGGCCCGGGTTTGCTCCGTGGCTGCCACGCGCAGCCGCAGGATTTTGGGAACTGGCTGGTAGCGCACGGCGCGAAACTTGATCTCTTGCCACGCGTTACGGCGCGCAACCGCGCCGCGCGTGGAGCCATCAAACCCGTCTTTGGACGGCGCTGCCCAGGCCAGCAGCTCAGCGCCGGGAGGCGCATCGGCCAGGCTCCAGGAAAGCAAGTAGCCCTCGTCTTTCATCTGCACGCTGCGCGACTGGCCGCCTCGCCATATTTGGCCCAACACCAAAGGGGCATCGAAGTCATCCACGGAGATGATGTAGGCGCCATTGCGCTCTTCCCGCGTGGGGAGTTTGAGCATGGGTGTGTATTCGTCTACCACGCCCGTGGCCTGGAAATACTCACCCTCTTGGGCTTCGATGGTGATCGGCGTCGGCAGCAGCACCTGCGCCCGAGCCATCACAAAGCCCGAACCGGTGGGGATTTCCTGCGTCATGGCCACGATGGCG
This sequence comes from Comamonadaceae bacterium, assembly GCA_013298415.1. Classification (GTDB taxonomy): domain Bacteria; phylum Pseudomonadota; class Gammaproteobacteria; order Burkholderiales; family Burkholderiaceae_C; genus JAAFHN01. Next base: position 198 of record JAAFHN010000059.1, on the reverse strand, counting down.
GCTGCACCGCAAAGCTCACCCGCGCACGGCGGCGCGGACGGGATGTCTTCGGGCAAACGGTAGGTCCAAAGCTGTGCCGATGCGCCGAACAGCGTAGGCCCGTGGCGACGCAAATCGGCCCAATTGGCCACATATTGCGCAACCAAGATCACCCCGATGGCGCACAGCAGCCAAAGAAGACCGCGCGCACTCGAACCC
>JAAFHN010000583.1 GCA_013298415.1 Comamonadaceae bacterium | reverse complement strand
AGCCCACCGTTTGCCCATGTCGGGTCACAGCCACAGGCGTGTTGGACGCGATGTACTCCGCCAAATCGGCGCGAAATTCGCGGATGCCTACTTTTGCAGTTTCCATGGTCAGACTTCAGAATTTGTGAGTCAATGTGTACACATTTTAAAGGCCAATCACACGGTTGACCAGAGCAAGCCGATCAGATCTGCCGCACTTGCGCCAACTCATCGTCATGCAGCGAAGCGGGATCCGCCCCGCAAGTAAGCCCCGGCCGCGATAAAACTGCCCGGCCCCACGATCAGCGGCCCTTTGAGTACCGCCCCAGCCTCCACAACGGCGCTGCGGTGGATCGCGATGCCGTCAGACAAGATGAAGTCTGCAACCGGCAGCTCGGCCAACATGGCATGAACGATGCCCTCGGCATCCCGAGTCAGCTCCCAAGGTGCAGCCGAAGCCCAGGGCGCAAGCGGGGATGCGGGCAGCGAAGCGATGTAGTCTGTGAGCTTGATCTGGCGCATAGGCATGGGAGTGGGAGGAGAGGGACGAGCTGGGAGTGGGGCGTGGCTGCTCGCCACCACCTGGGGGCCAATTTTCAGCGCAGGTAGGACATTTTTGAAGCAAAACAGCCCCACTGTCCAAAAGAAATCAACATCCGTTGCTGCGAAAAAGAGAGCGTTACACTGTTTCGCTGTAGCGAACGACACCACAAAAAATCAAGCCGTGGAGGCCTTGCCGAATGTCTGACTCCGTATCCGAAAAGTCCGCAAACCCGTCGCCGCCTTCGCCGCCTCATTCACCCAAGGCCGACGACGGCGACTTCCTCGGCTACGGCACTTATGCCGACACGCTTTGGGCGCGCATCAACCGTTCGCTGCAAAAAGATGCCGATGGCAAAACCAAGCTCGGAGACGACCCGCTGGTGGTGGGTATTTTTGGCGAATGGGGCGCTGGCAAATCCAAGCTGCTGAGCTTGGTGCAAAAGAGGGCTGAGGCGCAAAGCCGGCGCGACATTTCCGAGCGCGTGCTTTCTGCCACCAGCGGCAACCCGATGACCGTGACCGTGCCCGTGTACTTTCAGCCCTGGAAGTACGAGCATGAGCGGCATTTGCATGTGCCCCTTGCAGTCCATATTGCCGATGCGCTGAAAGAGACTTGGAAGAAGCTGCCCACCGATATTGAAAAGCTCAAGACTGGTCTGAAGGCTGCTGGTGAACTGACGGCTGAAACGGAGAAGAAGCTTGAAGCAGCCAAGGGCGTTTGGGACAAGGGCCTCGAGTTGTGGGGCAGCGTGAAATCCGTTGTGAACTCCAATGTGGGCGGCTTCGTGGCTGGCGCGACGGATGCGGTGCTCGTGTCCACCGGCGTGCCGCCCATGGCATCCATCGCTCGCAAGAAGATCATCGAAGGGATGGCAAGCGACGATGCCGAGGAGGAGGGCGATGAGGGAGAAGGCGCGGATGACGAGAAGCCAAAGGCGAAAGCCGCCACCAAGCACGACGGGGCTAAAACCAAAGCCGACAAGCCCAAAAAACTTGGCTTCGCCTACAAAGACGACGGCCTGGGCTTCTATCGCTTGCACAAGCACTTGCGAGCACTCACGCGGCCCAAGCTCGGTCAAAAAGCCCTTGAAGACGCAGGCATCACCGTCACCCAAGGCATCGAATTCGATCTCCGCATCAACTTCGTCGTGTTCATCGACGATCTAGACCGCTGCCTGCCTGAAAAGGCGGTGGAAACGCTGGAGCTCATCAAAACCATCTTCAATACCGAAAGCTTTGCCTTCGTGCTCGCGCTGGATGAAGAAGTGGTTGAGCGCGGCATCGGCCACCGCTACAAAGACTACGCCCTCAAAGACAAAAAGCCCGAAATGCCGATCACGGGCTTTGAGTACTTGGAGAAGATCGTGCACCTGCCGTTTCGGTTGCCTGCACTCTCGCGGGGGCAGGCGCTGCACTTCATGGCGGCGTACGAACGCAAGAACTTGCTGGCGGGCGGTCGCGATCCGTGGTTTGTGGCGCGAGAGGTGGGCAATGACTTGCGCGGCAAGTCTGGCGAATTGGAAGCTCTTTCTGGCGCAGGCCGGGGCAGCACTGCAACGAGTTCCAAACTGCACTTGGGCAAGCTGGTCATCAACAGCTTTGATGCCCACGTGCCGCGCAAGCTCGTGCGCATCATGGAGCTGTTTCACCAGGTGCTGGATGTGTTGCCCAAGCAGGGCAAATCGCTCGCCTTGGGTGGCCAAGGCGGCGCGTTTGACGAGCGATTGGTGCTGGCGCTTTTGCTCTTGCAACTCTTTCACCCCGATCTGTACCGCACGCTCAAGCGCACGGGTTTTGGCTTTGATTTGCTGCGCGACGAGTTTGTAGCGGGCAAGCTGCGTGCCGACATTTCAGACATTGATCTGCTGCACTGGGCGGCCTACGG
>JAAFHN010000238.1 GCA_013298415.1 Comamonadaceae bacterium | reverse complement strand
GGACCGGTGCACCTTGGAACAGGCGGAATTTGTATTTGCCTGAGAGCTTGCCAAACGCAATCACCGAGCCGCTGAAGGTGATCGCACCAATCGCCGCGCCCAAGAAAAGCTCCAAGCGGTTGCCGTGAGGAATTTGTTGGCCCTTTTGCACGATGCCAAAGGCCCAAGGCTCGGCCACCGCCGCCACGCCAATGAACACCGCCGCCAAGCCGATCATGCTGTGCATGAAGGCCACCAGCTCTGGCATTTTGGTCATTTCCACGCGCTTGGCCATCACCGCGCCTGCGATGCCGCCCACGGCGATGCCGCCGATCACGTACGCCATGCCCATGCCTGCGCCGCCCGTGGCCTGCACGATCAGCGCCGCGGTGGTGAGCACAGCAATCGCCATGCCCACCATCCCAAACAAGTTGCCCCGAATCGAGGTGGTGGGGTGACTCAGCCCCTTCAACGCCTGAATGAAGCAAACACTTGCTGCCAAGTACAGCAGCACCGCAATGTTCATGCTCATTTGTGGACTCCTTCAGAAGCCGCGGGCGCTTTGCGCTCTTTCTTTTTGAACATTTCCAACATGCGGCGGGTTACCAAGAAGCCGCCGAACACGTTGACGGCAGCGAGTGCCACGGCCAGCACGCCCATGGTTCTGCCGAGCGTGGTTTCAGTGAGGCCAGCCGCGAGCATGGCGCCCACGATCACGATGGCCGAGATCGCATTCGTCACGGCCATCAGCGGCGTGTGCAGCGCAGGGGTCACGGTCCACACCACGTGGTAGCCCACGTAAATGGCGAGCACGAAGATGATGAGGTTGATGATGGTGGGGGATACGGCATCCATGTCGGTTCTCCTTATTTCCTTTTGACCTCGCCTGCTTGCGTCATCAAGCAAGCGGCCACGATGTCGTCTTCCATGTCCACTTTCAAGCCGCCGTCTTTGGGCAGGATGAGCTTCAGAAAGTCGAGCACGTTGCGGGCGTAGAGGGCGCTCGCGTCTGCTGCCACCATGGCGGGCAAATTGGTGTGGCCGATCAGCGTCACGCCGTGGCGCTTCACCACCTGATCTGCCACGGTGAGCGGGCAGTTGCCGCCCACGCTGCCGTCTGCGTTGACTGCGCCTTTACCGGCCGCGATGTCTACGATCACCGAGCCGGGCTTCATGCTCTTCACCATGTCTTCGCTCACCAGCATGGGCGCAGCGCGGCCTGGGATCAGGGCGGTGGAAATCACGATATCGGCCTGAGCCACCCGCTTGGCCACTTCCACGGCTTGGCGCGCCAGCCAGCTTGGCGGCATGGGCTTGGCATAGCCGCCCGAGCCTTGGGCGGCCTCTTTTTCTTCCGGCGTGTCGTAGCTCACATCGATGAACTTGCCGCCCAGCGACTCGATTTGCTCTTTCACACTCGGCCGCACGTCGCTGGCTTCGATCACAGCGCCCAAGCGCTTGGCGGTGGCAATGGCTTGCAGCCCCGCCACGCCAACGCCCAAGATCACCACACGGGCGGCTTTCACGGTACCGGCCGCCGTCATCAGCATCGGCATGAACTTTTGGTAGGCGTTGGCCGCTTCCATCACGGCTTTGTAGCCCGCGATGTTGGCCTGCGAGCTGAGCACATCCATGCTCTGCGCTCGCGTGGTGCGCGGCGCCGCCTCCAACGCAAAGCTTTGCAACTGCGCAGCCGCCATGCTTTCAAGGCCAGCTCGGTCAAAGGGGTTGAGCATGCCCACGATGGTGGAGCCCGGCTTCATCAGCGCCGCTTCGGCTGCGGAGGGCGAGCGCACTTTGAGCACCAGCTCGCAGGAAAAAGCGCCTGCGGCATCTGTGATTTCAGCGCCTGCTGCTTCGTAGGCTGCATCTGTCACGCTGGCGTTCAAACCCGCGCCTGACTGCACCCGCACGGTGTGGCCCTGGGCCTTGAGCTTTTTGGCCGTCTCGGGGGTGACGGCCACGCGGGTTTCACCCAGCGCGGTTTCTGTTGGCACACCAATGTGCATGGCATCTCCTCAGTTCTGCAACTGACCCGCAGCTTACAACAGCCTCCCAGGCTGCCTACAGGGTTTGCGCGACTTTGGAGGGGGCGCACCACCAGTGGCGCGCCGAGCGCAGCGCCAACGCCAAGACGCCTGCACGCCACTCGCCCCCGTGCAAGGGAGTCGAGTGCCAACCACCGCTGGGTCTCAGCCGTCGGTAAGTCGTCCAGACACCGCGCAGGTCAAATGAGGTTCCCCTCTCTTGCCCCGGCGGGGGCGAGAGAGGGGCTAGGGGAGAGAGGGGGGACAGTACCAGCGCTTGCCGCAGGCAACCCCCGCAACCCCACCAAACACTCCTAACAATGTAGCAACAAATCCAATAAATAAATGAACACTACCTACAAAACAACCGAATTTCAAGCTTCCAACGGCTTCAAAAGCTCTTGCAAATCGCCTTCGGTGAACATCGCCTCTTTGCGCTGCGCGGTGCCGCTCAGCACGCCCTCGGCCAGCGCCGCTTTTCGCGCTTGCAGGGCCAGCATGCGCTCTTCAATCGTGCCTTCAGCAACCAGCTTGTAGACCATCACCTGCTCGGTTTGGCCGATCCGGTGTGCGCGGTCGGTGGCTTGGTTTTCTACGGCTGGGTTCCACCAGGGGTCGTAGTGGATCACCGTGTCTGCCGCCTGCAAGTTCAGGCCCACGCCACCGGCCTTCAAGCTGATGAGGAAGAGCGGCACCTCGCCACTGGTGAACTGCTCGATGATGGTTTCCCGGTTTTTGCTTTGCCCTGTGAGCTTCACCCAGCGGATGCCCGCCTTGGGCAATTCAGCCTCAATCAGCTCCAGCATGCTGGTGAATTGAGAGAAGAGCAGCACTTTGCGGCCTTCTTCAATCAGCTCGGGCAAAAGCTCCATCAGCCGCTCAAGCTTTGCCGATTGCGTGATCGATTTGCCGCGCTGCGAGGGCACAAGGCGCGGATCGCAGCACACTTGGCGCAGCTTGAGCAAGGCATCCAGCACCTGGATTTGCGAGCGGGCCAAGCCTTTGTCGGCCAAGGCATCGCGCACGCTTTTTTCGGTGGCGAGCCGAATGGTTTCGTACAGATCGGCTTGTTTGCCGCTGAGCGCCACGGTTTGCAGCGTTTCCACCTTGGGCGGCAGCTCAATCGCCACCGCCGATTTGCTGCGGCGCAGGATGAAGGGCGTCACACGGCGGCGCAGCCGCTCCAACTGATCGGCATCGGCATGCTGCTCAATCGGGGTGCGGAAATTGCTCTTGAATTGCGCGGCGCTGCCCAAAAAGCCTGGCATGGCGAAGTGAAACAGGCTCCACAGCTCGCCCAAATGGTTTTCAAGCGGCGTGCCGCTCAGGCAAAGCCGCTGCGATGCGCGCAGCTCTTGCGCCACCTTCGCGGCCTGGCTGCTTGCGTTTTTGATGTGCTGGGCTTCATCCAGCACCAGCATGCTCCAGCGCCGAGCCATCCAGCGCTCGCGGTCGCGCTGCAAGAGCGAGTAGGGGGCCACCACCACGTCGAGCTCGGTGCTGTTGGTGTCCACCGCGTGGCGCTCCAGGCCGTGCACCACTTGCAGCCGCAAGCTGGGCGCAAATCGCGCCGCCTCGCGTTTCCAGTTGCCAATCACGCTCACCGGGCAAATGATGAGCGCAGGTTCTTTCAAGCGCCCCGCCTCTTTTTCCAGCATCACATGCGCCAGGGTCTGCAAGGTTTTGCCCAGGCCCATGTCGTCGGCCAAGATGCCGCCCAGCTGGTGGGCGCGCATGAATTGCAGCCAGTTCAGGCCGTGCTGCTGGTAGGGCCGCAATTCCGCGAGCAAACCCTTGGGCAGCGGCGCTTCAGGCAAGCCGCTGGGCGACAGCGTGCCTTCGCGCAGGGCTTGCAGCATGTTGCGAATGCGCTCTGCGCCCGCCCAGGCAACGCCCTGGCCCAAATCGGCGCTCACCCGCATCAGCTCGTAGGGCAGCATGCGCAATTGGCCATCGCCGCTGGCGCGGCGGTCTTGCGTCAATTCCAGCAGCGTGGAAAGCCAGGGCGCAAGCGTGACGGTGGGCACCCGCAGCCAGCGCGCGTCAGGCGCTTCGGGGTGGGGCACGTACACGAATGCAGGCAAATCCGAGCGATCCATCGCCGCCAAAAGCGAAGGCAGCACCGGCAGCACGTTCACGCGCAGCCCATCCACTTCAATGCCCAAAGACAGGTCAAACCACTGCGACGCAGCCTCGTCTTCCGCATCTTGCGGGGTGATCTGCGCGGCCAAGGTGTCGGCGTGCGTCACCCAGCCTTGCATCGCACTGGTGTCGATTTCTAAGCCCAGATGCGCGAAGGCAGAAAAGCCCTCGCTGGCCCAGCTGAGCCAGGGCTGCTCGTGCGCGGGCATGCCTTTGGCGCAGCGGTAGCGGCCTTCGCGATCGGTATGCAAGCCGAGTGCGGCCAAGCCATCGCGCCAAGGCTCCTCAGCCGCCAAATCGCGAAAGAGCAAGGCGCGTTCGGGCGCTGCATCCGCTTGGCCTGAAGCGCTCACAAGGGCGGGCTGCTCCTTGGCCGACCAGTGGCCGATCAACCGCTCGCGCAGCGCGGCGTTGGGGTGGTCTGCGGGGAAGGCGTGGCGGTAATCCAGCTGCAAGTAAGCCGTGGCTAAGCCCATGCTGGGCCGCTCAAACGCATTGCTGGGCACGATGCGCAGCACGCCTTTGGGTGTGGTGCCGCGCAGCTCCACGGGTGCGTTGGCCATCGGCGGCAGTGGCAAGCCAGCCAGCTGGCGCATCAGCGCTGCCTCGTGCCGCCACCAGGCGCTCTCAGCCACGGCGGGCATGTTCAGCAAGGCTTGCACGCGTGCGGCGCTCAGCTCGCCCAGATCCACGTGGCCCCACTGTTGGGTGGCCGCGTCAAACCACACCAGCGCACCAGCTTGCTGCACCCGCACGCCGGGCCTGCCTTCAAGCTCGGCCACCAAGTGCCAAAGGCTCGTGTGCGCGGCGTCGGCAGCCCAAGCCCATGAGAGCTTGGCATCTGGCGCTTTGGTGATGGGGCCGAGCAGATCCTCGTCTGGCCCTTCCAGGAAGAGCCGCCCAGAGTCGCAGGCGAGTTGCAGCGCGAGTGCGCCGGTGTGGCAA
>JAAFHN010000592.1 GCA_013298415.1 Comamonadaceae bacterium | reverse complement strand
GTCGCTTTCCACCGACGCTGACTCAAGGCTGTAGATGTAGGCACCGATGCCCCAGAGTTTGTCGCCCATCCTGCTGGAGCCGCTGTGGGCGTAGCGGGGCGTTACGGCAATGATGTAGTCCCAATCCCGGCGCTGGTCGAATCCTTGCAGGCGCTTGTAAAGATCATCAGACACAGCTTTGGCGCGCTGGCTTTGCGAAAGATTCGCAATTTCCGCGGGCGGCACAGTAAGCAGCACGCGCTTGGAGGCCGGGTGCGCTTTCTCCACAGCCCGATCCAGCCCCCGCAGCACCGAGTGGTTCAAGGCTTGGTTAGGCACATCGACTTGGACGCGCCTGTAGGGATCGGCGTTCGAACCTGTTTGGTACTTGGCGGCCACAAATTGAAACTGCCCACCCACAGCCGAAACGAGCGCGATGGTCTTTGGGGCCTCGCCGGGCTTGGGCGCATCGAGCAAAGGCGGCGTTTCGGCCTGCGCGAAGGCGCGGCCGCTGCCAAAGCTGCATAGCAATGCAGCGCAAGTGATGAAGGTGGCGGTGAAAGCGCGAATCATGAGAAGTCCTTTGTGGCGATGTGCGCCAGGTGATGGTGCGAAGCATGACAGCGCTCAGCGCCCAACGGTGCACATTGCGACGAAAGGGCCGTTTTGGTTCCCGAATGGCGGAAATTGAAGGCGAGGCTGGGCGAACTCAGGGCACTCGCTTGGTTTCGCCCACTTCCACGCGGCCAGCAGGCAGCTTGCCGAGGATGCCAGCGCTGGCACTGCGCTCCGCGAGCGTGAGCATTTGTTGGGCGTGGTCTAGCGGCTTAAAGCAGTCGCCCACATGGGCTGCGGTGCAATTCGGGTCGGCTGTTTTTCTGGCGTCGAGCCGGTCAACCGTGCGGATGATTTGAAGTGTTTTGGCGTCATAGAGCGTGAAGCGCAAGTACGCGTAGGGGGCCACGTACTGCTGCGAACGCACCGGCTTGCCGTCCAACGAGCGCACATCCTCCGTGCCGTCGATGTCGATCACTTCCGGGGTGCCGTTTTCGTTTTCCACCTGAACTTGAGCGCTTTCCAAGGGGTACACAAAGGTGCCCATTCCCCAAAGGCGTTCGCCCATGTTCGCTTTAGCGCTTTGCTCGTAGCGCGGGGTCACGGCAATGATGTAGTCCCAATTTTTGCGTTGCTCTAGCGCTTGCAAGCCTTTGAGCAAGTGGCTGGCCACTGCGTTGGCCCGCTGCGCTTGGCCGAGACCGTTGACATCCAGCGCAGGCACTGTCAGCAGCACGCGCTTGGCATCGGGCTGCACCTGGGCCACGGCATCGCTCAAGCCGCGCAGCACCGCGTGATTGAGCACTTGGCTTGAAATGGTGAGCTGGCGGCGCTTGAAGGGATCAATGCGGCTTGCGGTGCCATCGCGCGCTTCCACCACTTGAAATTGCCCGCCCACGGCAGAAACAAGCGCAATCGTTTTGGGTGTGTCGCCGGGTTTGGCGGGCTCTAACAGGGGTGGCGATTGGATGGCGGGCTGGGCGGCGGCAAAGCCACCCACAGCGAGCACAGCAGCACACGCTGATCGCAACAAACGGCGCCTGGCATCTTGGAACTTGCGGATCATGGTGAACACTCCTCCAAACCATTGTGCGCTCGGCGGGGCATAAGTTCCTTGCTCGTGCGCGCGGGCCGATTTGGAGTGGCTCAGAGGCGTTTTTTCAAGCAATTTACAGCGATTCATACCCTCTGTCATGGAGTTTTGGGCATTCGTTGCTACAAAAATAGGAGTTTCAAAAGTTCATGCCACGTCGGCTTCGGCCTGCTGGGGGTGGCGCAGCTCGGGCACGAAGGGGGCTGGGTAGAGGGTGGGCAGCCAGGGCTGGGGTTTCAGCGTGTCGCTCGGATCCACGTACAGCACGTGCTGCAAGGCGCTGCCGCTGCCTTGCCACAAGCCTCTTGGATCGGTGCGAAAGTCAATGCTGGCCCAGCTGGGGTGTTGGTCCTCTGGTGCATCAAAGCCGCTGGCCAATAGCTCCAGTTGCGCGTGCAGCGCCCATGTTTGTTTGCCGCTCGCCCGATCCACGCCCATCAGCCTAGCACGGCCAAAAGCCTGGCCGCTGGCCATGAGCTTGCCGTTTGCACTCAGCGCAACGCTCCTCACCAAGCCCCCATGCCCTTCCAAGGCCGCCAGCTGTCTGCCGCTTGCCGTGTCCCACAGCCGCACTTTGCCATCATCCCCGCCTGAGGCCATGAGCTTGCCGTCTGCACTGAGTGCAACGCTCCTGACCCAGCCCCCATGCCCTTCCAAGGCCGCCAGCTGTCTGCCGCTTGCCGTGTCCCACAGCAGCACTTGGCCATCAT
>JAAFHN010000310.1 GCA_013298415.1 Comamonadaceae bacterium | reverse complement strand
AATCGGCTTTGCAGTGAGCGTGGCGCAGTTTTTGCCAACGCTCTTTTTGGGTGAAGGTGCAGTGACCACCGTCACGACCGAAGCGGTGACCCTGTCTTCGGGCGGGCAGCGTTCATTGGTGGCGGCCTTTGCATGGCTTCAATGGCTTTTGCCCGCACTGGTGTTTGGCCTCGCGTCTTGGCAAGGGCGGCCTCGGCAGTTTGCCCAAAACTCTCCCCCATCGGCATGAAAATTCAGGTCCACGAACTGTCTGTCGGCGACGACCATGCCCGGCGTAGCCTCCTTCGCAACTTCACGCTGCACTGCCAGCCCGGCGTCGTGACGACGCTGATGGGGCCGAGTGGCTGCGGCAAAAGCAGCCTGCTTGCCGCCATCGCCGGTTTGGATGTGCCGGGTTTACATGCCAAGGTTGATGTGGCGCTGGACGGTCTGGCCCTGGCCGGACTGCCCACCAGCCAGCGCCGCATTGGCCTGCTGTTTCAAGACGATCTGCTCTTCGCCCACATGAATGTGCTTGAAAACTTGATGTTCGCTTGCCCCGTGGGCCCATCGGCTGCGAGGGCGGCAAAAGCGCAGCAAGCGCTGGTCGATTTGGGTTTTGAAGCGATGGCGAAGCGCAGCCCGCTCACCCTCTCAGGTGGGCAACGGGCCAGGATTTCCTTGATGCGCGCCTTGCTGGCGGAGCCGAAGGCGTTGCTGCTGGATGAACCGTTTTCCAAGCTGGATGCGGTGCTGCGCCATCAGTTCAGGGACTTCGTTTTTGGCCATGTGCGGCGCCTGCAGTTGCCGACTGTGCTGGTCACGCACGATGCAGCCGATGTGGCCGACCCCGGCGCGGTAGTGGACTTTGCTCAGATAGCGCGTTAGTTGGTGCAGGGCTGTTGCGCTCAATCGCTGTTGCCCACCAGGCTAGGCAGCATCGCGTCAAAGGGCTTGGACGAATCGCATGTCGGGCTGATCCAGCCATTCGGCAAACTCTTGAGCCAACTGCTGCGCCATCGACGCACCTTGGCTCCAACAGGCTACCCGCGCTGACAAGTCGCTGCCGAAGTGCGTGAAATCGCTGCGATCTGGCAGCTTGCCGCGCGGCAGCGTGGCGATCCACTCGGGTCGGGGGGCGAGGAGCAGCATGTCGTCCAGAAAGGGTGTGGCCTTGTGGCGGTGCTTCAGGCTTTTGTCGAGCCAGCCGGGCACGACTGCGCGCTGGAAATGGGGGTACAGGACGATGTTGGGGGTTTTTTTGGCATCTTTTCCATCCTCTGTCCAAGTATTCATTGCGTTTGTTGCTATTGAATGAATAGTAACGTCAAGTCGCCAATCCAAGTGCATGTGGTAGTCGCTCAGGCCACCGTCCCAATAGAGGCCGTTGGGCGCATGGGCAATGTTGGCCACGGGCTTGAGCACAAAGGGAATCGAGCAGCTCGCCTGCACGGCGTCGGCAAAATTCTCGGGCGCGAGCGCCACTTGCCGCGTGGGGTAGCCGTCTGCCGCAAAAGGCAGCGGCGCACCGGGAGCAGAGAACACCACCCGCTCCAGCCATCTGCCCATGGCGTTGCGGCTGACTGCGTTGGCAAAAAATGCGCCGCCAAAGCCCAGGCCCATGCGCAGCTTGGAGTCGCCCGTGAGCGGCCAAGTGCCGCGTGAGGTGAGCACGTGCAGCCGGTAGCGCGGGTGGGCCAAGATGCCGGGCTCCAGGCCTGCGTAGAAAGCCTCGATTCCGGCGCCGAAGCGCTCAGAGATGTGCGCCGGGCTGGGGTAGCTTTTGCCGGGCTCCACCGCATAGTCTTGGTGGATGTACTCGTGCTCCAGTTGTTTGAATTTCGCGACCGGATCGGGTGTGCAGGCCGTCGCCATGCGCCATGCGCCAATCGATGCGCCCACCAAATCCACGGGCTGCGAGCTTTTGGCCAACCACTCGCCAAAAATGAAGCGATCGAGCGCGCCCAGTACCAAACCCTTCGGCCCGCCCGCCGCTGCGGGAATCGCTCGGATGTGCTCGGGGCTCAGTCCGTGCTCCTGAATGTGTTTGAGCGCGCGTGGCCCGGCGTACAGTTGCAGTGCTTTCATTTCGCCAATTTTGCTTTGAACCCATGAACACCGAAATCTTGCAAGCCGCGCTGCCCGAATACTTTGCGCCATGGGTGCAGGCGCTGAACCTTCAAGTGCAGCCCTGGGGCGCGCAAGACGGCGGCGTGGTGACGCTCAAGCTGCCGCAAAGCGACCAGCTCAGCCGCGTGGGCGGTATGCTCTGCGGCCAAGCCATGATGGCTGCGGCCGATACCGCTGTGGTGCTTGCCCTCATGGCGCATTTCAGTGCGTTTCGCCCCTGCACCACAGTGCAAATGAGCACGAGCTTTCTGAAGCCACTTGCCAACGACGATGCGCTCATCACGGCCAAGGTGATCCGGGCGGGCAAGAGCACGGCTTTCATCGACGTGGATATCGCTGCCGCTTCAAGCCGAGTCAGCGTCTGCCGCGCCAGTGCCGTTTACGCGCTGCTGTAGCGCCAGCCGCTCATGGCGTGATCGTGCCGGGGCGAAAGAGGATTTGCGCATCGTAGGGCGCAACCAAGGTACTGCCCTGGATTCTGCGGCCCGCTGCGTCCTGCGCCACTTCTGTCCACATGCCTGCTTCCAAGCTGGCCGCAATCGCGCTGTTGGTCAGGTTGACGAGCACGATGCCGAAGGCGAATTCACGGCGCAGCAGCCCACGCGTGGGTTGCGAAAGGCCTTGCGCGTTCGTGCCTACGGCGGGCACGGCAGCGGGCATTCCTGTGGGCGCGCCGAGCTGCCAGAAGTACAGGCTGTCGGGTTGGGTGAGGCCCACGTCGAGCTGCAGCCGGGGGCCATCGGAAACAGGCGCGCTGTGCGGGCGGTAGCCGAGCAAGTAGTTGCCGTAAATCCAGCGCCTGTGCTGCGCTGCATCCTTGAAGTCGCTCGGCGCTTCGCCGAATTTTTGCAAATACAACGCTCGCGCGCGGCTGGCTTGCATGTCGAAGTGGTTTTGCAGCATGCTGGTCAAAGCGTCGGTGCCCAGGGTGTTGCCCCAACTTTCTAAGCAATAGGCATCGGCAATACCCGCGCGCAAGCCCGCGAGTGATTCATCCACGATGCCACCGCGCGGGTTCCAGTTGTTCAAGGCGTACTTCCAGCGCGGCAGCACGCTCTTCAGGTAGGCCACCTTGGCGGCATGGTCGTCGCCGTAGCGCTGCGCGCTCATCACGCGGTGCTCGCTGGGGTTGGCGCTGCGGTCGTCAAAAGGCTCGACCGAGACATTGCAAAACGCATCGCCCATGTTGAAAAAGCCTGGCGAAGAGACATCCAACCAAATCGTGTTGTAGGACTCGCCGCGGCTGGTTTCGATGGCGCGCACACGGCCTTCCAAGCGGCCGAGCACATTGCCCAGGGTGAAGCTTGCACCCTGGTTCACACGCAAGGCGTAGCGCATGCCAAGGCTGAGATCGCCGCTCGGATCAGGGCAGTTTTGTCCTGCGCCAAAGCCTGTAGAACCGCCAATGTAGATCGGCGTGAGCACACGCTGCTCCGCGCTCGCTGCGGCCGCGGTGGTGCCCCACTGGCCTCGGCTCACCCCGAGCGTGACGTTGCGCTCAGTGCCGTTTGTGGTGACGGCGGAGACGGTGTTGATGCGCAGGATCTCGTTGCCGAGCCGAAACCAGCTCACGAACTGAGCGCGTGACTGGGTGTTGGCCGCAGTCGTGGTGGAGGGGCGAAATGGCCAGGCGGGCGGTGCGCCACTGGGGGCCGTGGCAGCCAGGCGAACCGTGATGGTGGTCTGGCTGGGGCCGACGGCTTGCGTCAAGCGGCAGGCGTTGGAATTCACGCTGCCTTGGGTGCTCGCGTACTGCCCACACCAGAAGGTCTGCACGCCGAGCGGCAATGTGGTTTCGATGCTTGCGGACTCGTTGTCTTCCGAGTAACTGCCGTTGAGGTACTTCGAGACCGCCATGCCTGCTTGGCCCAAGCGTTGCCCCAGGCTTGTCCCGTCTCGGGTAACGCGCATGTCGTCGCTGCCACCGTGGTCTGCATAAAAGCTGTACCAGCGGGCGAGCGCATTGACGGAGGCGATGCCGTTGTTGTTGCCGTCTTGGGTTTCTGCGAGCACAGCGGCGGCGATGTCGGGCCGGTTTTGCCCGACTGCTTCCAAAGGCACAAACGGCGCGACTCCCAG
>JAAFHN010000290.1 GCA_013298415.1 Comamonadaceae bacterium | reverse complement strand
GGCCCAAGAGCAGCTTTTTGATGGGCAGCTCTTGCTTCTTGCCGCTGAGGGTTCTGGGAATGGCGCTCACTTGGTGGATGCTGTTGGGGATGAAGCGGGGGCTCAGGTGTTTGCGGATGGCCTCGTTGATCTGGGCGGTGATCGCGGCATCGAGCACCAGGCCTTCGCGCAGCACCACAAAGAGGGGCATATCGCTCTCGCGGCCCAGGTATTCCAAGTCAACCACCATGCTGTCGAGCACTTCGGGCAGGGCCTCTACTGCGGCGTAGATTTCGCTCGTGCCCATGCGCAGGCCGTGGCGGTTGATGGTGGCATCGCTTCGGCCATAGATGATGCAGCCGCCGTCTGCGCCCACTTTGAGCCAATCACCGTGTCGCCACACATTGGGGTAGGTGTCGAAATAGCTGCCGAGGTATCTGGCATTGCCCTCATCGCCCCAAAAGTACAGCGGCATCGACGGGATAGGCGCGGTGCACACGAGCTCGCCCACCGCATCGGTGACGGCTGCTCCCGCTTCGTTCCAGGCATAGACCGCGCAGCCGAGTGCCCGGCATTGCATTTGGCCAGGCACTTGGGGCAGCTCGCGGTTGCCGCCGATGAACGCGCCGCAAAAATCCGTGCCGCCAGAGATGTTGCAAAACCAAAGCTCCGGCTGCCCCTCGCCGCGCAGCGCGGCAAACTGCGCCATGCCCCAGCGCTGCACGTCCTCAGGCAGCGGTGAACCTGTGGTGCCCACGGCGCGAATTCGAGCGCAATCGGCTCCCGCTGAACGCAGCGACACCAAATCAAGCCCAGCCTTCATGCAGTTCGTGAAAAACGCCGCCCCCGCGCCAAACCAGGTCACGCCGTGTTTGGCGGCGAAGCGCCAGAGCGTCGTCCAATCGGGCGCGAGTTTGCCGCCGCCATCCAGCGCATGGCCAGCAGGGTTGCCGTCGTAAATGCAAATCGTGGTGCCGGTGGCTAAGCCGCCCATTTGGGCGTTCCACATCACCCAGCCGGTGGAGCTGTACCAGTGAAAGCGCTCGCCGAAGGTGTTGGCCGCGTAGCTGCAACCGATGTCGTTGTGCAGGGCTTTGAGCGTGAGCAGCGTCATCACGATGCCGCCGTGCCCATGCACGATGGGTTTGGGCTTGCCCGTGGTGCCTGAGGAGTACACGATCCAGATCGGGTGGTCAAAAGGCAGGTTCAGCGGCTCGAACTCGGCAGTTTTTGAATCATTTCGCTCCACTGTCTTAGTGAAATCAGCATCTGATGCTACTGATGTAGTAGCAAACGAAGTGCGCACCACGATCAGGTGACTCACACTCGGCAGCGCCTCACGCAGTTCGCGCACCACCGCGCTGCGATCCAGCGCCTTGCCGCCGTAATGCACGCCGTCTGCCGCGATCAGCACCTTCGGCTCGATCTGCGCAAAGCGATCCAGCACGGCGGGCGTGCCCATATCCGGCGCGCAAATGCTCCAAATCGCGCCGATGCTGATGGCGCCCAGGCAGGCCACGATGGCTTCCACGCCGTTCGGCAAGTAGGCCGCCACGCGGTCGCCAGGCTTCACTCCTTCAGCTTGCAAATGCAGGGCAAACGATGCCACTTGGCGCCTCAACTCAGGCCAGCTCAGCTCGCGCACTTCGCCCAGCTCGTTGTCGGCCACGATGGCAAGCAAGCCCGCCGCATGCGCCGCATCCACGTGGCGCAGCACTTGGGCCGCGTAGTTCAATTGCGCGCCTTCAAACCATTTGGCCCCAGGCATGCGCGCATCGCAGAACGCGGCTGAATGCGGCGTGGGCGACTGCACATCAAAGTAGTCCCACACGCTTTGCCAAAAGGCATTCAGGTCGTTCACCGACCATTGCCACAGCGCCTCGTAAGTCTCAAAGCGCAAGCCGCGTTCGCGCGCGAGCCAGTCTTGGTAGAGGCGAATTTGCGGGGTGGGCGCTAAACCAACGGGCGTGTGACTTTGCATGGATTCATTCTAGGGATGCGCAGCTGGCACACCAGATAATCCAGCGCATGCAAACTGTGCTGATCGTTGAAGACACCCCCCACCTGAGCGCTTGGCTCAGCCAAGTGGTGGGCGACGCATTTGTGGGCGCATCGATCCAAAGCTGCGGCACCAAGGCCGATGCCATGGCTTCCATCGCCCGCCAACACTTCGATTTGGCGCTCATCGACCTCGGCCTGCCCGACGGCTCAGGCGTGGACGTGATCAAGCTGCTGCGCGATCGGCAAACCGACTGCGTGTGCGTGGTCGTCACGATCTTTGACGACGACGATCATTTGTTTGATTCGCTCCAGGCTGGCGCGTTTGGCTACTTGCTCAAAGACCAAGAGCAGCAAACGCTGAAAGCGCAGCTCTTGCGCATCGTGCAAGGCGAGCCGCCGCTCACACCCAGCATTGCGCGCCGCGTGCTGAACTACTTTGGCCAAGCCGCCACGCGCCGCGCAACGCTCGCGCAAAGCATTGAGGCAGCAGTCGCGCTCACAGACCGCGAAACCGAGGTGCTGGGCTTGGTCGCCAAAGGCTTCACCATCACCGAAATCGCAAAACTCTTGGGCATCTCGCGCTACACCGTGGCGGATTACGTGAAAACCATCTACAAAAAGCTCAACGTCTCCTCCCGCGCCGAGGCGGCTCTTGAAGCCGTGCGGCGCGGCTTGGTGGGCTCGACACTTTCGGGGCAAAACACATGATCGCGCGCATTTCAGGCCAGTTGATCGAAAAGCTGCCGCCGCAAATCGTGGTGGATTGCCACGGCGTGGGCTACCAGCTCGATGTGCCCATGAGCACGTTTTACAACCTGCCCGCACTCGGCGAAAGCGTGAGCCTGCTCACCCACATGGTGGTGCGGGAAGACGCGCACATCCTCTTCGGATTCGGCACCCCGGGCGAGCGCGAGACCTTTCGCCAACTCATCAAAATCTCAGGCATCGGCCCGCGCACCGCACTCGGCGTGCTCTCGGGCATGAGCGTGGGCGATTTGGCCCAAGCCATCACGCTACAAGAAGCCGGGCGGCTCACCAAAATCCCTGGCATCGGCAAAAAGACGGCCGAACGCTTACTGCTGGAGCTCAAAGGCAAAATCGGCGGCGATCTCGGCCCCGCCCAAGCCTTGGCCAGCGACGCGCATGCCGACATCTTGCAAGCGCTCCTCGCACTCGGCTACAGTGACAAAGAAGCGCAGCATGCCCTCAAACCCCTGCCCGCAGTGGTGGGCGTGAGCGAGGGGATCAAGCTGGCGCTCAAACAGCTGGCGAAGTAAAGTTGGGCCTCAGTCGATCAGAGGGGGTTGTCATGCAGATTCGTGGGGATGCAATTTGGGGCTTGCGCGCCTTCCTGGCCGTTTTGGCCGTGTTGATGGTGGTGTTGCAGGGCTGCGCCACCTCGCCCTACACCGCCGACAACAAAGCCCGAAGTGATGCGCTCCTAGATCAGCAACTGGCCGCCGTGAAACCCGCAAGCTCGGCCGATGCGCCGCCTCGCCTCTTCATCCTGTCTGCCGCGCTGAACGATCAATCCAAGGCATTTCGCGGAGACGTGGATGGGTTCAGCGACAAGCTCGCGGCGCTGCAAAAAAATGCGGTGTCGATCCGTTTGTCCAATCCCGTCATCGGCCAAACGGCCGATTTACCCTTCGCCACCTGGGAAAACTTAGGCCGCGCCGTGAGGCAAATGGCGTCGGCGATGCGCCCGACAGACAAGGCCGTGGTGATGCTGACCACCCACGGCAATGTGAATGCACTCAGCATCCATGCGGGCGGTCAGCCGTATCCCGACTTGTCTGGCCAGGGCTTGCAGCGCCTGCTCATCCCACTGGAGCGCTTTGAGCATGGCGTCGTGCTTTCAGCGTGTTTCTCAGGATCTTTCATCCCCGCATTGCGCCACGACACACGCTGGATCATGACGGCCGCGTCTGCCGACCGCCCCTCATTTGGCTGCCAATTCAGCGGCACGCAAACCTACTTCATGCAAGCGCTGTTGGGGCAGCCCCTGCCCGCAGACAAAACCCTCGCGCAGTGGTACGAGCAAGCGAAGAAAACCGTGACCGAACGCGAGCGGCGCGAAAAGCTTTCCCCCTCGTCTGATCCCCAGTTTTCACCCGCCAAAAAACTGTCCGAGGGGGTGACGATTGGCGCGGCCCTCGGCTTCTAACGGATCAACAGCGCCACACCACATGAGCATACAGACCGACGATTTTTCGTCTGCCAAGTCACTGACATCCGCAACAGGCTCGGCGCGGGTGATGAGCGCGGCTGCGGCTTCGCCCAAAGAAGAAGCGATTGAGCGGGCGTTGCGGCCCAAGCTCATGGATGAATACGTGGGCCAG
>JAAFHN010000066.1 GCA_013298415.1 Comamonadaceae bacterium | reverse complement strand
AATGCCGGGCGGAATGCCAACAGGTATGCCGAAGATGCCCGGGCGATGAACGGCTGGCTCAGCCCACAGCCGAAGCGGGCTCAGGCATCTTGCGGCAACCTCTCGTTAGCAATTTTCTTCGATTTCTGGGATTGCTAAATAGGTATTGACATATCGGGATCCCAAAGGCGCTTGCAGACGAGTGCTGCTTTTTGCTCCGTGAGTTCGCAGCCCAGGCGACGATGAAACACAAACAGCAGTGAGTCGCGTAGGTTCTCTGCGTCTTTGGAAAAGTTGTGCGTTTTGCGCTTGAGGCGAGCCAAGTAGCACCGGAGCTGGTTGTTCATGCTCTCGACGGTGTAGGTGTGGGCTTTGCCGATTTTGCGTTTTTCGTTGGCAAACACTCGGTCGTAGGAGTGCCAGAAGTCTGTGCAGACAGTGAACTCAGCGCCGCTAGGAATCTGCGCACCCAGGACTTCGGCTGTAGCGGTGTCGCGACTGCCCAAAGCCCATCCGAGTACTTTGCGGGTAGCGCGATCAACAGCCCACCAGAGCCAAATTGCTCTTTTTTTTCAGCCACATAGCTCCAGAGCTCATCAGCCTCGACGTACTCAATTGAGGCAGGGTCAATCTTGGCCAGCGCCTTGCCTGCAACCTCGGCCTTCACCCAATTCATGATCGAGTTGTGGCTCACACCGACTAGTCTTTCGGTTTGGCGTTGCCCAATGCCGTCTGCATAAGCGCGCAGCGCGATGTCTTTGAGCTTGGGGTCAACCGCTCGATGGTCGAGCTCGCCAAAGGTGCAACCACACTGGCGACATCGAAAGCGCTGATGACCATGTCGGCTCTTGCCATTTTTGACAAACTTATCGGACGAACAGAAGGTGCAAATCAGTGCCATGCCCAAGCTTACTAGGCATGAAACATGCTGTCAATACCTATTGAGCAATCCCGGTTTTTGCTGCTCTGTCCCGGTACTTACTTGATTTGTTGCTACATTTTTAGCGGCTACATCGTCCTCAATCTCCGGGAGAGCGCCTTCGCAACTCACAGCTCAAAAAACACGGTCTCTTTGGGGCCTTGCATGTGGACATTGAATTGCCACAGGCCCGTGCCTTGGGGCTGGGCGAGCACCGTGGTACGGCGAGGCTCGGGAATTGCGTGGAGCACAGGGTCGGTGGCGTTTGCGGCCTGGCCTGCGAAGTAGATGCGGGTGAAGGCGTGCAAAAGCAGGCCACGCATGGTGATGCAGACGTGAACGCAGGGCGCATCGCCTGGCGCTTCCGGGCCGGGCAGGATGGTGTCGAAGGAGAAGCGGTTTGACGGATCGGTGCCGGTGCCGCAGCGGCCAAACGCGCTGAAACCCGCTTGCGTTGCGGCTTCACGCGAGGCCGGGTAGCGACCATGCGCATCGGCATGCGCGATTTCCACAATGGCGTCAGGTACTGCCGCGCCATCGCCATCGAACACTTGGCCCACGATGCGGATGCGCTCGCCTTGGGCATGCGGCTGCGCGAGGATGTGTGTGAAGGGCTGGCCGAAGTCATAACCGTATTGGCGCGGTACGAGGCCGTAGGCGAAAAACGGGCCCACGGTTTGCGACGGGGTTTGGCCTGGGTTGCTGACTTGGGCGGCTTGGCGGGGCGCTTTGGCGAGCAGCGCCGCGAACGCCGGGGAGTCAGCTGGGACGAAGCGCTCGCTCATGCTGGGCTCCTTGCTTGTTCAAACCGTGTGGCGTTCACGCCGCGAAGCACGATGTCAAACACATAGCCCAGCGCGTATTCCGGCTCGGTCACGTCCAGGCTGAAGTCGGCAATCAAGCGATTGCGCGCGGCCTCTGGTGCGCTTTGCACCATCGGGTCGTAGGCATGCAGCGGATCGCCAGGGAAATACATCTGGGTGATCAAGCGGCTGCCAAAACCTTGGCCAAAAAGGCTCAGGTGGATGTGCGCGGGCCGCCAAGCGTTGTGGTGGTTGCGCCAGGGGTAGGAACCGGGTTTGATGGTGAGGAAGCGGTAGCGGCCTTGCGCATCGGTGATCGCGCGGCCTGCGCCTAAAAAATTTGGATCAAGCGGCGCATCGTGCTGATCGCCTTTGTGCACATAGCGGCCACAGGCATTGGCTTGCCAAATCTCAATCAAGGTGTGCGGCACAGGCTTGCCAGCATCGTCCAACACGCGGCCCGTGAGCACCATGCGCTCGCCCAGCGGCTCGCCGTTGCGCCTGCCGTTGCGGGTCAAGTCGTGGTCGAGTGCGCCGAGGTCTTGCGTGCCGTACACCGGAGCGGCCAGGTTGCGCAGGTGCTCACCAATGGGGATCAGCGGCTGGGTGGGGCCGCGCTTGGGGGTAGACGTGTAAGGCGGGTAAATGTAGGGCGGGTGGGCGGCCCAATCCATCGGCATCAGGGTTTGACTCATCTTGGGTCTTTCAATCTTGCGTGGCGCGGCGCTGCACCGCTTCCACGTAGGTCTGTCCATCGGGCGCGCGGCCATCGCGCTGAGCCTTCCACATCATTTCGCCCAGGGCTTCCATCACCGCGTGGTGCGCGTCGTGCAAATCGCCCTTGCGGGCGGTGAGCAATTCCACCGCCTGGCGAATACCACGCGGCTGATCGATGCTGCACTGCTCGGTGAGGCTCAAGTGCATGCTCAGGTGCAAAAAGGGGTTGGCGCGCTCGCCTTCCACCGCGTAGGTTTTCTCGATCGCGGCGGCTTCGTCGCGAAGCTCGTCGAAGTACTCGGGGTGCTGCTCGATCCACATGCCAGCGATGGTTTCCATCGCATCCATGCCCTGCATGGCCTGCACTTTGGCGAAGGTGCGGCAAAAGAAGCGCCGCACGTCTTGCTGCGAGGGTTGGCCAGGAAACATGGGCGATACCTTAGCAAATCACGGGCGACAGGCAAACGCGGCAAGATCATAGGTTTCGCCGCAGCCAGACCCCGCCGCCCCCATGATCCACAAAATCGCAGACTCCGTGGCACTCGCCCTGCCCCGCTTGGCCGATGGTGCCACCGTGATGGTGGGCGGCTTTGGCACGGCAGGGATTCCGAACGAGTTGATCGATGGCCTCATTGCGCAGTTGGTCGAATCCGGCGCGCGCGATTTGACACTCGTGAACAACAACGCGGGCAACGGCGATGCGGGCCTGGCCGCACTCTTGGCCACAGGCCGCGTGCGCAAAATCATTTGCAGCTTTCCGCGCCAGGCAGACAGCCATGTGTTTGACGCGCTCTATCGCGCTGGAAAACTCGAACTTGAGCTCGTGCCCCAAGGCAATTTGGCCGAGCGCATCCGCGCAGCAGGTGCAGGCATCGGCGCGTTTTTCACGCCTTCGGGCTACGGCACCGACTTGGCCAAAAACGCAGATGGCAGCGCCAAAGAAACCCGCAAGATCAACGGCAAAGACTACGTGCTTGAATTTCCGATCCACGCCGACTTGGCCCTTATCAAGGCCGAGCGCGGGGATCGTTTCGGCAACCTCACTTACCGCAAAGCCGCCCGCAACTTCGGCCCCGTGATGGCCATGGCCGCCAAACACACGGTAGCCAGCGTGTTTGACATCGCAGCTGCTGGTGAGTTAGACCCCGAACACATCGTCACCCCCGGCATCTTCATCCACCGCATCGTGAAAATCCCAAGGGTGGCGACGGTGGCTGGGGGATTCAAGGCAGCTTAGATTTTGGGGTGCATTTTTGAACGCAGAGTTCGCAAAATGAACGCAAAAGAAGCAGAGTAAACAGCCGAGTTTTTGGCTGTTTACTTTGCGAATTCTGCGTACATTTTGTGAACTCTGCGTTCAAAACGGTTCCCTATCCCTGTCCCCATGCAAAACCATCAAAAACGCAGCAAAGAAGACATCGCCCGACTTGTCGCGCAAGACATCCCGGACGGGGCGTATGTGAACCTTGGCATCGGCATGCCGACGCTGGTGGCCAACCACATCTCGGCCGACCGCGAGGTGATTTTGCACAGCGAAAACGGCATCCTCGGCATGGGGCCAGCGCCTGCCAAAGGCGATGAAGACTACGACCTCATCAACGCCGGCAAGCAACCGGTCACTTTGAACGCAGGCGGCGCGTTTTTCCACCATGCAGACAGCTTTGCCATGATGCGCGGCGGTCATTTGGACATCTGCGTGCTCGGCGCGTTTCAAGTGGGCACCAACGGCGATTTGGCGAACTGGCACACCGGCGAAGCGGGCGCGATACCCGCAGTGGGCGGCGCGATGGATTTGGCGATTGGTGCCAAACAAACCTGGGTGATGATGGATTTGCTCACCAAGCAAGGCCAATCCAAGCTCGTTGCCGAATGCAGCTACCCGCTGACTGCGATGGCTTGCGTGAAACGCATTTACACCGACCTCGTCACGCTAGAAATCACCCCACATGGCGTGAAACTCATCGATGCCGTAGACGGCTTGAGCGCAGCAGCGTTAAGCGACATCACCGGCATCAAAATCATTTGAAATCCATTTCACAGGAGATCAAAAGACAAGGAAAAAAAGCCAAAGAATTTTTGGCTGTTTCCTCCTGAACTCCTGACCTCCCGTTCAAACTTTCCCTAACCCCTCCCCATGAAAACTGCCTACATCATCGACGCCATCCGCACCCCCTTTGGCCGCTACGGCGGTGCGCTTTCCAGCGTGCGCACAGACGACTTGGGGGCGCTGCCGATCAAGGCTTTGCGTGAACGCAATCCGGGGCTCGATTGGGCTTTGATCGACGACGTGATCTACGGCTGCGCCAACCAAGCCGGTGAAGACAATCGCAACGTGGCCCGAATGGCATCACTGCTCGCGGGGCTGCCGATCGACGTGCCTGGAGCCACGATAAATCGCCTTTGCGGCTCGGGGCTCAACGCCGTGGGCTTGGCTGCGCAAGCGATCAAAGCGGGCGAAGCACACCTCATGATCGCGGGCGGCGTGGAAAGCATGAGCCGTGCGCCCTTTGTGATGCCCAAGGCAACGAGCGCCTTTGCCCGCGACAACGCCGTGTACGACACCACGATTGGCTGGCGCTTTGTGAACCCCGCGATGCGGGCTGCATATGGCGTGGACAGCATGCCCGAAACAGCGGAAAACGTAGCCGCCGACCACGGCATCAACCGCGCCGACCAAGACGCGATGGCGCTCGCTTCGCAAACCAAGGCCGTGGCTGCGCAGCAAGCCGGGCACTTGGCGCGAGAGATTTGCCCCGTCACGATCCCGCAGAAAAAAGGCGAAGCGGTGGTGGTGAGCGCAGATGAACACCCGCGCAGCACGTCCATGGAATCGCTGGCCAAGCTCAAAGGCGTGGTGCGGCCAGATGGCAGCGTCACTGCCGGCAACGCCAGCGGCGTGAACGATGGCGCTTGTGCGCTGCTCCTGGCATCTGAGGCAGCGGTGGCCCAGCACGGCCTGAAACCCCGCGCCAAAGTGATCGGCATGGCAGTGGCAGGTGTTGCCCCGCGCGTGATGGGCATTGGCCCTGCGCCTGCCACACGAAAAGTGCTCGCGCTCACGGGTTTGACACTCGCGCAGATGGATGTGATTGAGCTCAATGAAGCCTTCGCCGCGCAAGGCCTGGCAGTGTTGCGCGACTTGGGCCTGAAAGACGACGACGCGCGCGTGAACCGCTGGGGCGGCGCGATCGCGCTCGGCCACCCGCTAGGGGCCAGCGGCGCAAGGCTCGTGACGACTGCGGTGAACCAGCTCGAAGTGAGCGGCGGCAGATACGCGCTGTGCACCATGTGCATCGGCGTGGGCCAGGGGATTGCTCTGGTGATTGAGAGGGCGTAGGGCCCCTGGGCAGCCGGGGCAGCCTTGTAACGCGAAAAGCACGGAAACGGCGCAAAAAGCGCGAAAAGACAGCCTTGAAGTGGAAGAGGCACAAAGCAAAAAGCCGCTGAATCAGCGGCTTTTTTGTTTGCGAAGCGGCGCAGGTGTTTGCTATATCTTCAGGAGCAACAAAGTATGCAAATACCTGGACAATGCGCCAATAAGTCTTGAAATTTCGTTGGGTGAAGCTTCGAAAGGGTGTTTTACGCGGCTGGCGCGGCTGCGGCGCGGGCGAGCGCACTGGCTGCTGCCTTGCTGGACAGGATTTCCATGCGCTCGGCCTTCACGATTTGGGGCTTGTGGGCTTGCACCACGATGCGCTCCATCTTCACGATTTGCACAGGGCGAACTTCGATGCGCTCGGCGGTCACCACCGGCATCACAGCGCGGTCGGCTGCGGTTTGCAGGCTCGTGAAGCTGGCGCTGCCGATGGCTGCGTGGGCGGCTACAACGGCGCTTGCGACGAAAGCTGCGGTTTTGAGGGTGGTGAACATGATGCGGCTCCTGGGGGTGGTTTGTTGAACACCGTGTTCAACATGGAGCGAAGTGTGTTCTTGCGCGCTTTTGATTGCCAGCGGCTTGCGACGAAGCGCGGATTTGGCACGCCAAGGCGCCGAAACAGCGGCTGAAACGCGGCCTGAAAAAAAGGGGGTGAAGCGCGGGTGAACTCGAAGCCAGCCTCAAGTTCACCGAGTGGCTCAAAATCCTCTCACTGCCCCGCAGGCGGCTGCCACAGCTCTACTTTGTTGCCTTCGGGATCGATCACCCAGCCGAATTTGCCGTATTCGCTGTCCTCCACCTTGTCGAGCACGTTGCAGCCTTCTTCGCGCAGCGCGGCCAAGAGCGCATGCAGATCGGCCACGCGCAGGTTCACCATGTAGCTGGCTTGACTGGGTGCGAAGTAATCTGTGTCGGCAGCAAAGGGTGTCCAGAGCGTGGTACCGACACCTTCAGGGTTGGCATCGCTCTTCCAGCTGAACACCGCGCCACCCCAAGGGCTTACCTCCAGCCCCAAATGTTTGGCGTACCAATCGCCAAGCGCTTTGGGGTCACGGGATTTGAAAAAGATGCCGCCGATACCGGTGACTCGTTGCATGTCGCGCTCCTCGGATAAGTTCAAGGCATTGTGACGAGTCAGCTTGTGAGCCGCAATGCCCTGACGCGTGATGAAAGCAAAAAGCCGCTGAATCAGCGGCTTTTTGGGTTGGTTTTCAGGCCCAGCAATCACTACTTATTCAGGAGCAACGAACATTGTGAATGCATGGACAGAGGGCCAATATGTCGCAAAAATCGGGCTGAAGACTCCGCTTTAGGCCACTGCATTCCACTGCGTGAGCGCCACTTTCACATCGGCGCGCTTGGCGCTCACTTCGATGCGATCCATCTTCACGATCTTGGTTGCGCGCACTTCCATGCGTTCAGCCACCACCACCGGCATCACGGCCTCATCTGCCTTGGTTTGCAGGGCCGAGAAGCTCGCCGCGCCGATCAGGGCGTGGGCTGCGAGAACTGCGCTTGCGACGACTGCTGCGGTTTTGAAGGTGGTGAACATGATGCGGCTCCTGGGGGTTGTGTTGAACACCGTGTTCAACATGGAGCGAAGTGTCTTCTTGCGCGTTTGCAAGCACCAGCGGATTGCGACGAAGTGCCGAATCAGCGCGCCGAAGGGCTGAAAATTGGCCCAAAACCGCGCGGCCGATCTCAGAGCAGCAGCGCATGCGACTGTCTGCACGGGCCTTGTTTCTCTCGCTTTTGATCACTTGCGCCAAAGGACTGAAGTTCAAACTCAAATTCCGCGCTCGCCCCGAGCGAGGAACTCGGTGAGCAAGGTACAAAACAGCGCGGGGTGCTCCAGATGCACGGCATGGGCGGCTGCGGGTAACACGGCCAGCGAAGCGCGCGGAATGCCGCGCCACAGCATCTTGATTTGAGACCACCCATAGCTGCGGTCGCTCTCGCCCCAGATGATCAGGGTGTTGTGCTCAATGCGGGCCAAGTGCTCGCGTCCGTCCCAAGACTCCATGGCACTGAGCCCGGCGCTGGCGGCTTGTTCGCTGGCCTGCATGGCCACTGCGGCCAAGTCTTCAAACGCAGGCGATGCCTCGCGATCCAGCAACCATGTGGCACAAATCCGCCTGGCGGTGCGCGCCAAGCCGTCTTCTTTCAAGCGTTCACGCGAGCGCGCCATGGTCTCAAACCGGCCAGGGATGAGGCCCAGTGGGCCGGTGGCGTACAAAATCAGTTTTTCAACGCGATGCGGTGCCACGCGCGTGATTTCCTGCACCACCATGCCACCCATGGAGTGGCCCAGCAAATGAAAGCGCTCGATCCCCAGGGAATCCAGCGTGGCCAACACGTCGCGCGCATGGTCGGCCACATCGGCAGGAGCGATCAGCTGATTGGCCTTGCCATAGCCAGCAAGATCCAGCGTCACCACCTCAAAGCGCGCGCTGAGCGTGGCCAAGAGGCCGTGCCACTGGTGCGAGCCCCCGAGGTAGCCGTGCACCAAAACCAATGCGGCACCCGCGCCTACCCTTGCAAATGGCAGGAGCTGCGGCGGGTTTTCGCTTGGACTCTGATCACTCATAGCTGGATTGCGCGCGTTGAAGGACTCAGCTTTGATTTGATCGCCACCAAGCCACGCAGGCCCTGGCCAGCGCGGCCGTGCTGTCTACGCAGCGCGAGCGAAGGGAAGACTGGATCGCATCAAGCGCCATGGGCGTTTCCGTGCAGGCCAGCAGCACAGCTCCCGCGCCCTGATCCAGGAGCGCCCGAACAGCAGCTTCGATCAACCGACCGCCACGAGCGACCTCACCCGCCTTGACGAGCTCTATGCCTGGCAGAACCTGTGTGCCCATCTGCGCCTCATCAGGCAGCATCACCGAATAGCCCGCCTGGATCAGTGCAGCATCAAAAATCTGCGCTGCCAGCGTGGCGCGGGTTGCAACGATGCCGACTGCCGAGCCCGCCGTGGCCAGCGGAGCGAGCTCTTGGATGCTGGCATCCACGATGCTCAAAAATGGCACCGTGCAATCCTGGAGCAGCTCGGAGTACCAAAAGTGAGCGGTGTTGCAAGGCATCGCCAAGGCCGTGGCACCGGCTCGGATGAGTCGATCACGGCCAGCCAGCAATTCGGGCAGTGGTGAGCGGCCGTTGCCCAAAATGGCGGGCGGTCGCGGCGCGATGCGTGGATCAGACTGGATCAGCAGAGGCACGTGATCTGCATCGCCTTTTGCGGGCGTCTCTGCCAACACCTTGCTGAAAAAATCCGCAGTAGCCAAGGGGCCCATGCCGCCTAAAACACCGATCATGCGCTGTGCTCCTGAATGTCTGTCAACGCACGGCGATCAAGTAGCCGCCCGTCAGAAACGCCAGACCCAAGGTGACTAAAAAGATCATCGCCACAGGCCGCCAGCCCAGTTGGGTAACCTGCTGCAGAGAGGTTTTCAAGCCCACTGCCGCAATCGCGAAAACCAAAAATGCTTGGGACAACTCCGAGGCGGTGGACTGCACTGCGGCTGGCACCCATCCCGTGCTGTTGAGCAACATGAGTGCGACGAATGCCACCGTGAACCAGGGCAGCAGTGGTGTTTTGCTGGCTGCCCCGCCAAGCTCTGCACCAGGCCGCGCAGCCAGACGGGCGCGCACGACCAGCGAGATGACCACCAGCACGGGCACCAAAAAAGCCACCCGCATGAGCTTGGTGATGGTCGCTGCGTCGCCGGCTGCAGGCGACAAGCTGTAGCCCGCGCCAACCACTTGCGCCACATCGTGAATGGTGGCGCCGATGAATTTGCCAGCGGTCACCGCGTCAAATCCCAGCCAATTGGTCACAAGCGGGTACACCACCATGGCCACGGTGGACAGGGTTGTGACGCCCACGACTGTCAATGTGGTGTCGCGCTCAAGGTGCTCAGTTTTGGGCAACACGCTTGCAATCGCAAGAGCGGCCGATGCGCCGCAAATCGCAGTTGCGCCGCCGATCAACACGCCCAGGCTGCTTTCCACTTTGAAGAAGCGCGCGAGCACTAAACCCAGAGCAATCGTCAAACACACGGCCACCAGCAGTGCCAAAACGGTTTGCCAGCCCAAGGCGACCACATGGTCAATCGTGAGCCGCAAACCGAGCAGTGCCACGCCCAGCCTCAGTACCGTGCTGGAGGCAAACTGAATGCCTGCTGCGCAGCGCTTGTCTTCGCTGACAAAGTGAAGGGCCAAGCCCAGCAGCAAGGCAAACAGCAGCATCGAGCCTTTGTAATGGCTGCCCAAAAACCCCGCCGCCATGGCCACCAGGGCGGTGACGAGCAGACCCGGCACAAGCGCTTTTGTGAACTCCAGGGCTTTG
>JAAFHN010000392.1 GCA_013298415.1 Comamonadaceae bacterium | reverse complement strand
CCGCAACATCCAAATGAGCTGGACCACCGGCGACAAGAGCCAACACAGCCCCTGGATGCAGCTTTGGCGGAACGCGAGAAGGTGGGTGGGGTAAAGCCGAGCCACCGAGGGCACTGGCATCAAAGAGTCACGCGCATCTCGGAGCGCGGCTTCGCGGCTTGCTTCGTAAAGGTACTGATGATCTGGCCCGCTTCGACGCGCAGGGTATGAAGTTGAGGTGTGAAGAGCGTGCGTGCGCTGTCGCTGGAAAGCCAGCTTGACATGTCCTCAGCGCGGACACGAGCAATTCTCAGGGCGTGTACAGCACGAGCGAGCTCGAGGCCTCGAACGTCGTCCTGGATGCGCGAAAAATACGAAGCGTAAGCACCAACAGCCACCGCTGGCAGCACGTCGGCGATCACTTTTCCGGGGGCATTTCTCAACCAGGACAGATAACTGCGATCTCGAAGGAAGGTTGAGCGAGTCGAGGTCGCAGCCGCTTCCTTGGTGAGCCGCAGTGGATCTCGGTATACAGCCATTTGCTCCTCGTACTGCGCAACCAGGTCGTTCAAGGTCTCGTTGCGGCAAAACAGCGGCGCGCTCAGCCATCCTTCGATGCGTGAGAACCACGGCATGCTGCCGTCGGGGTCGGGCAAAGAGGCTGGCATACGTGTTACCACTTCTACGACGGAACTGTGCTCTGCTCGCATTGCGGTCTCTAGGCTCATCCACGACGCGGGCCAGGGTGCCAACAACTCGGGCCATGCAGGGTCTGTGCGAAGCGCTTCTTCCGACGCCACGGCAGCAAAAGAAGCCAACATTGCGTTCCAGTCTTGAGCGCCGCGCAAGACACGCTCGAGCATCGAGCGCGAACCACGCGCCTGGCGCTCGAGCGCTCGCCGGACAGTGAGCATTTTTGCAAGTGCTGTCTGAGTCTCACCTTTCGACCACAAAGCCGAGGCATCCGCAAGCGCCAAACTGACTGCATAGAAGTAGTGGGGCGCATGAGTCCCGTCGTAAACCTGTCGCCACGGATGTTGCGCCGCATCGTATTTTGGTAACTCCACCAACGCCCGAAGGCGCGCAGCGAGCTCGGGATGCTGATCAGCCCAGACCCCAACCACCGGTTGAGCGGCGATCTGAGCGTCAATGCATGTCCGTCCGACTGCCTTTTGGCATGCTTTCGTCGCGGCAAGCAGCGGCAAGAACGAGACAGTTTGGCTGTAAGCGTTCGCGCTACGGCCTGCACTGAAAAGCGCTTCAAGTTGCACGGGTGCATTTCCCGACTGGTCGGCGGCCATTGTTGCTTTGCGCTGCTCCGCCCAAGCGTGCCTCGCCCTTGCAACGCGCAGGCCTTCTTCGAACGGAGACGCCCCAGGCGGAGCAAGCAAGCCAAGAGCGCTGAAATACGCGTTATTCGGATCTGCGTCCGGTAAGTAAGAAGCCGTCAAGCGCTGCGCCGCTGGAGAAAGCGTCGCATCATTCCAGCTAACGATCATTGCCAGCAGGTACAACAACACCGCCAAAGCAATTGGCGCGAGCAAAACCGCCAAAAATCTTCTGCCCAAAACCCGCCACCTAAGCTGATCCCAACGCATGCCCGCTCCTTGATTGCCGCTTGTGGCAAAAAGTATGGCACATGGTCCGCAAACGATGAGTACATCCCAAAACGGGACTAAAATCTTGGTCATGCGCGTGATTGCCGTGGCCACCCTTCGAGCGTTTTGGCAAAAGCACCTTGATGCCGAACAGCCCTTGAAGGCTTGGTTTGCTGAAGCGAGCAAGGCAAGTTGGACGCAGCCGGCCGACATCAAATCCCAGTACCGAAGCGCGAGCATCTTGCGAAACCGCCGTGTGGTGTTCAACATCAAGGGCAACGACTACCGCTTGATCGTGGCCATCGCTTACCAGCTGCAAGTGGTCTATGTGAAGTTTGTGGGCACGCACCGCGAATACGATGCGGTGGATGCCGAAACCATTGACATGAGTTGACTCAGGAGTTGCCAGTGAACATCAAACCCATCCGCACCAAAGCTGACTACAAAGCAACGCTGAAAGAGGTTTCTGCCTTGGTGGATGCTGATCCTGCCCCGCGCAGCGCAGAAGGCCAGCGGCTGGATGTGCTCGCCACCCTGTTGCAAGCATACGAAGCCAAGCACCAACCGATTGACCCGCCTGACCCCGTGGAGGCCATCAAATTCCGCATGGCGCAAAGCGGGCTCACGGTGAAAGACTTGGAGCCGCTGATTGGCAAAAGCAATCGCGTGTATGAAGTGCTCAACCGCAAGCGCCCGCTCACGCTCGCCATGATCCGCAGGCTGCACGCGAGCTTGGGCATCTCCGCCCATGTGCTCATCGCGCAAGGCGCGAGCGCATGACCACCCCCATCAACCTCGCCCTCCAAGGTGGCGGCTCGCACGGCGCTTTTACTTGGGGCGTTCTTGATGCCCTGCTCGAAGATGGCTCGCTCTCGTTTGAAGGCGTGAGTGGCACGAGTGCGGGCGCGATGAATGCGGTGGCTTTGGCGCATGGATTTGCATCGGTGCAGGGTGGCAAGAGCGATGCGCGCGAGGCCGCGCGAGAGTCGCTCACCGCCTTTTGGCAAAACGTGATGCAGCTCGACCCGAGCAACAGCGCAGGTGCTGAGGTGTGGGGGCTGATGATGGGCGGCTGGAACTTGGGCCAAGGGGGCGCTGCCTCGCCCATGAAGTGGTGGGCCGATGCCACGAGCCGCATGTTTTCGCCCTACCAAACCAACCCGCTGGACTTGAACCCACTGCGCGACATGGTGGCCAAGCGCATTGACTTTGAGCGAATCGCAGCAGCAAAAAAATCCATCCCGCAAGTGTTTGTGTGCGCCACTGCGGTGAACACCGGCAAAGCGGAGATTTTTTACGGCAAGCGGCTCACTGCCGATGCGGTGATGGCATCTGCCTGCCTGCCCAAGCTTTTTCAGGCGGTGGAAATTGAAGGCGTGAAGTACTGGGACGGCGGCTACAGCGGCAACCCCGCCCTGCACCCGTTGATTTATCACTGCGCCAGCGCCGACATCGTGCTCGTGCAGATCAACCCGATCAAGCGCGACCACCACCCCGATTCGGCTGAAGAAATCATCGATCGCATGAACGAGCTCACGTTCAACGCCAGCTTGCTCGCCCAAGTGCGCGCGATTGATTTCGTGAGCCGCATGCTGGCCGAGGGCCGCTTGGATGCCAAGCGCTACAAAGACGTGCGCCTGCACCGCATCGACGGCGGCGAAGCGATGGAAGCACTCGGCGCGCACACCAAAACCTCGGCCCACAAAGACCTGATCGAAAAGCTGTTTGCCCTCGGGCGAGAATGCGCCCAACGCTGGCTAAAAAAACACTTCAACGACATCGGCAAGCGCTGCACCGTCAACATCGCCCGCGACTACTTGGACGACATGCGCATGGACCCCAACGCCGCTCGTTGACGAGCG